>DAOVKF010000004.1 GCA_030631915.1 Candidatus Omnitrophota bacterium | reverse complement strand
TGAGGACGCGACGAAAAAACGGGATCTGGCCTAAAGAATGTTCTTTAAATATTCCCGGGAGGCTTCTTCAAAAGAAAGCTTTTTCTTCTGATATCTGCTGTGTTCACGGTTAACCCGCATTATTTCGTTTATTTCTTTTTCGAAATTTTCCTTAAATCCTTCCGGCGTATCTAAAAATTTCGCGCCGACACTGTAAAACCCGTCCTTCCGCAACATGGAATGAATGACTGTCATCCTTAAATTGAACATTCTCTTCTTAAGAAAAATCTCCAGGCAAAATTCGTCATTCTTATTCACCGGTCGTGAAGAAATAAACGCAATGCCGCTTTTGCTGACATTGATCATACCAAGGGCCTTTAGTAAATCCTCCTCCTTGAGTTGCAGAGGGTATACTGCCGGATACCGTTTATCTTTTCTTCTTTCTTTCCCGTTCATATCGGTCTGATTATACCACAAAAGCCGCAAATTGTTAAGCCTGAAAACAGCCTGCTGAAAGGAATGTTAAACATCGCTAAAAAAGGCCCCCTCCGAATCAGAGCGGAAGAGGCCCTCTATTTGTATAAATATGGTGCGCGAGGCGAGATTTGAACTCGCACGAGATCGCTCCCGCCAGCCCCTCAAGCTGGTGCGTCTGCCGTTCCGCCGCTCGCGCAACATGTTCGGTGGGACCCGGGCAAGCCGTTAAAAGCTACCCTTTGGATTTCTTGGCTTTTTTTCCGTTACGTCCGAACCTCAGGATATCACAGATTTCCTTCTTGACCTTGTCACTTTCATGCCGGACAAGCTCCGTCGCGTGTCCCACGTCCGCTTGAATGACTTTTGCCCTGGTTATATCGTGAATCTGTCCGATATCTTGTATTTTCACCGGAGATTGTCTCTTTCTGGCATACTCACGGATAGATTTTCTTGAAAGTTTCGTGTTTGATATTATCACATAGTCAAGGTAGTCTCCACCCAGGTATTTAATAATTTCGTTCACATGTTCAAAAGCGGTACAATTAGCCGTTTCACCCGGTTCCGTCATTAAATTACACAAATAGACCTTTTTTGCCTTTGTCTCGGAAATGGCTTCCCGGATATTTTTTACCAATAAATTCGTGATCACGCTCGTAAAAAGATCGCCGGGGCCGATGGTAATAATATCAGAATTCAGAATAGACGAGAACGCATCAATAGTGGCTCCGGTCTCGGGTTCATGCCAGATATCGATGATACGCAGATCAGGGTTCTTCCCTTCACTTTCATCGATCTTGCTCTCTCCCTTTATTACCGTGCCATCTTCAAAACGGGCGCACAGGGTCGTATGTTCATCCGTTACCGGAAGAACGATCCCCTGGAGATTAAGAATGTCGCTGATCGTCCTTACGGCTTCTGAAAATGACCCCTTGATCTCGGTTAAAGCTGTCAGAAGAAGATTCCCGAAATTATGTCCGGTAAAATAATCGCCTCTCTGAAACCTGAATTGCATCAACTGATTCATGATCTCGGGGGCGTCTGAAAGCGCCACCAGACTTCTTCTGATATCACCGGGAGGCAGGATGCCAAACGACGCCTTGAGCTTTCCGGAACAGCCGCCGTCATCGCTCGTACTGACTACGGACGTTAAAAGGCTCTGCGGTATTTCCTTAAAACCCATTAATATGTGAAGAAGGCCGGTCCCGCCTCCTATACAGGTGATCCGGGTCTTTTTCTGCATAACCGCGTTAAGGCGCGCGATGAATTCCCGGTGGTTATATGACTTGTAAATGAAATCCGCCGCGCCGGCGTCCCTGGCATTCCTTACAGCCGAGAGAGACCTGGTGGACGATGAAATTATGAAAGGCTTTTTTGATCTCTTAAGAGTCCCCAGTATCTTTGAACGCAAACTCTTATCTCTCCCCCGATAGGAGTCATCATCAAATACGATGACATCAATACCCGCATCCTTACAGGCCCTCTTTATCCTTTGTTCGGCGTTTTCTCTTATTATCGCAATGCCCATGGACTCCAGCATACCATGAAGGACCGCGCCCTGTTTTTTGTTAGCGACCAGTAAAATCTTTCTCATTCTCACCTCGTTCAGATCGGCTGGGATGCCTGTACCCTCTCGGAAATAAAACCGATTTTACCATTTCGCCGCCAATTTTACCACCAAAAATTAAATGCCTTTAGGGACGCAAGGTTGGGCTGGGATGCCTGGACTCGAACCATTTCAAGAATGAACCGTGCTTAAAAGATATTGGCCGGGGAATCATTTCCCCCTCACAGTATGTTTTATAATAAAGACTTATGACGATTTCCTGCACTACAACACACCTTTACTTTTTGTACTATAAGTGAAAAATATTTAAAAAAATTTGACAATTTTTCGAACAGAAAAATTGATGCTGCAAAAGCGATGAAAAAGAGCTTCTTTAGTGAAAGAATTTGGATAAAAAAGTTGTCTATTATAGTATGGGGCATAAATTGTATCCCTTAAAAAAAAGGAATCTACACATGAAGAAAAAGATCAGTAAAATGCCTGTGAAGTATTTAAAATTTTTAACAAATGTTAAAAATCAAATACAACGTGCCCAAATAAAGGCAGCCATATACGTTAACCGCGAACTAATAGCACTTTATTGGAATATTGGCAAGCAGATTTTACAACTCCAGAAACAGGAAGGATGGGGAAAGTCAATTGTGGAACAGTTATCAAAAGACCTGCGTCGTGGATTCCCCTCTCTAAAGGGTTTTTCCCCACGAAATTTATGGGAAATGCGCAGTTTTTACGATGTTTATAAAAATGCTGTAAATCTGCAACAACTTGTTGCAGAAATTCCCTGGGGCCATAATCTGGCCCTTATTCATAAAATCAAGCATAACCCTGAAAGACTATGGTATATCCGTAAAACCATAGAGCATGGGTGGAGTCGTAATGTTTTGATCCATCAAATTGAAAGTACCGCATACCACCGGTCAGGTAAGGCTATTACAAATTTTAGAAAAACATTGCCACCCATGCAGTCCGATCTCGCCCACCAAATAATAAAAGACCCTTACAAATTTGACTTTTTAACCATAGAAGATACTAGACGAGAAAAAGACATGAAATGCGCAATATATAGGTTTGGCTGGGATGCCTGGACTCGAACCAGGAACAAATGAACCAGAATCATTCGTGTTGCCATTACACCACATCCCAGCGGGATCTATTGTGCTATGGTTCAAGTTTATATAAAGTATACCAAAGATGCTGATATTTTAAAGTTTTTTTCGCATGCCGGAATATCACGCTGAAGCCTTCTCTATCTTCTTCCAGGTGTCGCGCAGGGACACCGTGCGGTTGAACACGGGTTTTTCATCGGAAGAATCGACAGGATCCACACAGAAATAGCCCAGCCTCTCGAACTGATAGCGGCTTCCCGGCGCAGCGCCTTTCAGACACGGTTCGACGCGGCACGACGGCAGGACCTCCAGGGAGCCCGGATCCAGGTTGGACCTGTAATCAGCGCCTTCTTCCGCATCGTCAGGGTCCCGCTTCGTGAAGAGATGATCGTATAAACGCACTTCGGCCTCACACGCATGGCTCGCTGAAACCCAGTGTAACGTCCCCCTGACCTTACGGCCGTCCGGAGCGTCGCCGCCGCGCGTCGCCGGGTCACAGGTGCAACGCAGCTCTACCACTTCACCTGTTCCCGGGTCTTTGACCACGTCCCGACAGGTGATAAAATACGCGTACCGCAGGCGCACTTCCCGGCCCGGCGCCAGACGGAAAAATTTTTTCGGCGGGTCCTCGCGAAAATCGTCCCGTTCGATGTACAACACGCGTGAGAACGGCACTTTTCTTGTCCCCATAGCCGGATCCTCCGGATTATTAACGGCGTCCATCTCCTCCTCACTGTCTTCGGGATAGTTGGTTATTACCACCCGCAGCGGACGCAATACCGCCATGACACGCGGGGCCGTCCGGTTCAATTCCTCACGTATACTGTTTTCAAGCACGACAATATCGACGATACTGTTGAACTTCGCCACCCCGATACGTTCACAGAAATTCCTGATGGACTCCGGTGTGTATCCCCGTCTCCTCAGTCCGGATATCGTGGGCATACGCGGATCGTCCCACCCGCTGACGCGCCCTTCCTTTACCAGGTCCAGGAGCCTTCGCTTGCTCAGAATAGTATGGCCGAGATTAAGGCGCGCGAACTCGATCTGCCTGGGATGGTGGACATCCAGCTCATCAAGTATCCAGTCGTACAACGGGCGGTTGTTTTCAAATTCAAGAGTGCAGATGGAATGCGTTATCCCTTCGATCGAATCGGAAAGGCAATGCGTGAAATCATACATGGGATAAATGCACCACCTGTTAGCGGTCCTGTGGTGGGACATTTTCCGGATACGGTAGAGCGGCGGGTCGCGCATCAATAAATTAGGGTGCGCCATGTCTATCTTCGCGCGCAGGACCCGGGACCCGTCATCAAATTCTCCGGCCCTCATGCGCGTGAACAGGTCCAGGTTTTCCCCGACGGAACGGTCCCTATACGGGCTCCCCCTGCCGGGCTCCGTCAATGTGCCGCGGTACTCCCTGATCCGGTCCACGTTCAGGTCGCACACATATGCCTTCCCTTTTTCGATCAGGCGTACGGCATACTCATAGAGCCGCTCAAAATAGTCTGACGCGTAAAACAGCCGGTCAGCCCAGTCAAACCCGAGCCATCTGACGTCTTCCTTGATGGATTCCACGTATTCGGCCTCTTCCTTCTCCGGGTTCGTGTCGTCGAAGCGAAGATTGCACAGCCCCTTGTAATCAGCCGCAATGCCGAAATTAAGGCAGATGGACTTGGCGTGCCCTATATGCAGATAACCGTTAGGCTCGGGAGGGAACCGGGTATGGACCCGCCCGCGGTTCTTGTTGATCGTTAAGTCCTGATCAATGATCTCTCTGATGAAATTTGAAGGGGTGTCCGGCCTTTTCATGTATCGCCGCCTCTGCCGGCGGCTTTTTTCATGCGGCCGATGACCCGCTCCTTGCCCAGGACCTCCATCATCTCGAAAAGCCCGGCCCCCCCGGTCTTTCCGCTTATCGCCATTCTGGTGGGATGTATGATCTGAGCGGCCTTCAGGTCCATTTCCCCCGCAATGTCCCGGCATATTTTTTCTATGTTCTCACGCGAAAAATCCCCGAGCCCCTCAAGCCTGTCGGCAAAGGCCCTGACACCGGCTTTATTCTCTTCCCTGTCGAGGTACTTCCGCTTTCCTTTTTCATCCACCTTAAAATCGTCCCTGAAAAAACAATCCGTCAGCCCCGCAAACTCGCTCAACTTCTTGATCCTTATCTTATACAGGGTCACGAGCTTCGCGAGATATTCACCGGTCACGCCGGACATATCCATACCAGCCGACACAAGCCGGTCCTCAATAAGGGGTACCAGTTCCTCGATACCGGCTGCCATTATGTACTCCCCGTTCATCCACTCCAGCTTTTGCGCGTCGAACTTTGACTGAACGCCCCTCATGTCCTTTATGTCGAATATCCCGACCGCCTCTTCCAGCGATATCATCTCGCGGCCATCCCCGGGTGACCATCCTAAAAGCATCAGGTAATTCGCCATGGCTTCGGGAAGGAACCCCTGGTCCCTGTATTCCTCCACGGACACGCCCCCGTGCCTTTTAGAAAGTTTCGCGCCGTCCGTGCCCATCATAAGCGGCATGTGCCCGAATTCGGGGGGCGGCTGGCCAAGCGCCTCGTAAAACAGCATCTGTTTCGGGGTATTGGATATGTGGTCGTCCCCCCTGATAATATGGGTTATCCCCATCCCGGCGTCATCGACGACACAGCAGAAATTATACGCCGGGGACCCGTCTGATTTGATCATTACCTGGTCTTTTATCTCATCGGTGCTAAAGGATATCCTGCCGTGAATAAGGTCGTCCAGTTCCAGGACTCTGCCGTTTTCCACGCGGAATATCACGGCATCGCCTTCTTTATAGGCCTTACCCGCCTGAAGCATGTTCTCTGCTTCTTTCCTGTAGACGTCAAAACGTTCGCTCTGGTAAACAGGCTCCTCGTCCCAGTCAAGCCCCATCCATTTAAGATCGGCCAGTATCTCCTCGAGGAATTTCCTGTCAGACCTCACTCGATCGGTGTCTTCGATACGCAGCAGAAACTTCCCGCCGGTATGCCTGGCATACAGCCAGTTAAAAAGAGCGGTCCTGGCGCTGCCCAGATGTAAATACCCGGTCGGGCTCGGCGCGAAACGAACCCTTACCTTATCCCCCATCCTGACTCCCTGCTATCTCCATCCCCTTCTCAATGGCCTTCACATTCACCGGAACAAGCTCTTTCCGGGTTCCTGCCATCTTTTCTATAATGCTTACCATCAATTCTTTATCAAATATTTTTTTTCGCGCGGCGTAGATCCCCGCGGCTATCATGTTGGCGACCTTGATATTGCCGAGTTTTACCGCTTCCTCTGTGAGCGGCGCTTCCACAATGTCAATATCGTCCCTCTCCGGCCTCTGTCCGCACATGGAAACATTCAATATCAAAAGGCCCCCGGGCACGAGGCTGTTCTCGAATTTGTCAAGGGACGGCCTGTTCATGATAATGGCGGTGCCCGGCAAATAGACGACCGGACTCGCTATGGCACTGGAACTTATACGGATAAACGAGTGGGCCGTGCCCCCCCGCACTTCCGCCCCGTATGACGGGAACCACGTTACGTTCAGACCCAGCGTCATGCCGGCATTGGCGAGAAACTTGCCGAGGAGCATGACACCCTGTCCGCCGGATCCGGCGCATATTATCGACTCGTTGATCCTGGTCATATCCTCTCTGACCCTTCCTTGACCACCCCTAACGGGTATGCCTTGAGGACGTCCTCCTGGATCCGTTTCATGGCCATAACCGGCGTCAGCCCCCAGTATATCGGGCACGGCGCAATAACTTCCACCATGGAGAAACCCTTCCGGTCCAGCTGCGTCTGAAAAGATCTTTTTATCGCTTTCCTGGTCTTGACGACCTCCCCGGGGGAATGGACCGATGTCCGCTCCAGATACGTAACCCCGGGCAGGACCGACATCATCTCCAGGACCTTTAGAGGGAACCCGTCTTTTTCCGGCCTCCTGGTAAAAGGGGTCGTGGCCGTTGTCTGGCCGACAAGGGTCGTAGGGGCCATCTGTCCCCCGGTCATCCCGTACACGCCGTTATTTACGAAAATTACCGAAATATTTTCCCCCCTGGCACCCGCATGGATAATCTCCGCCGTCCCGATAGCCGCCAGGTCCCCGTCACCCTGATAAGTAAAGACCAGCCTGTCGGGCAAAACCCTTTTTATCCCTGTCGCGACCGCCGGCGTACGGCCGTGAGCGGCTTCGGTAGTGTCGAAATCCCAGTAATCATAGGCCAGCACGGCGCAGCCGACAGGAGCCACGGCAACTGTCTTTTCCCGTATGCCGAGCTCATCGATAACCTCGCAAAGAACACGATGGATTATCCCGTGACCGCATCCCGGGCAGTAATGCGTCATGGCGTCTTTCATGGAAGCGGGTCTGGTGAACGTCTTCGCCATATTTTATCCTTTATCCCTTAACCTTCTGACTATCTCCTTTTCCTCGGGAATGCCGCCGCCCATGCGCCCATAAAAAGAGACCCTGTCATCGTCCAGAACAGCCAGTCTCACGTCGTCTACCATCTGGCCGGCGCTCATCTCAACCACAAAAAAGTCGACTTTTCCCCGTGCCAGTCTCCTGATATCCTCATGCGGAAAAGGCCATAAGGTCCTGGGTCGCACGAGCCCGACCTTTTCCCCTTCTTCTCTCAGACTGTCAACACACGAGCGCGCGATCCTGCCCACGGAACCGTACGCGACAATAACTTTTTCAGCGTCATCGGCCCTGTACATCTCGACCAACGTTTCCTTTTTTTCTATTCCGCGGTACTTTTCCTGCAGCTTTTCGTTGTGCCTCTCCAGCGAGGCCTCTCCTGACCCGAGTCTCAGGCTCTTTATGCTTTGAGCGTCTCTGTTTTCAGCGCCCGTCAATGCCCAGGGTTTAGAAACCACGGCGGGAGGCTTCATGTCTTCGTCGAACTCCAGCGGTTCCATCATCTGCCCCAGCATACCGTCGGCAAGGACCATGACAGGCATCCGGTATTTATCGGCACATCCGAAAGCCTTATACGTAAAATCGAACATCTCCTGCACGCTTGACGGCGCGAAGACGATCATATGATAGTCACCATGGCCTCCGCCTTTTGTGGCCTGGAAATAATCCGCCTGTGAAGGGGAGATGTTGCCGAGGCCGGGTCCGCCCCGCATGACATCGATGATCACCGCCGGCAGTTCGCAACCCGAGAGATATGAGATACCTTCCTGCTTAAGGCTGATACCGGGGCTTGACGAACTCGTCATTGCCCTCATGCCCGCGACAGAAGCCCCAAAGACCATGTTTATGGCGGAAAGCTCACTTTCCGCCTGTATGAACGTCCCGTTCACTCCTTCCATGCGCCGTGACATGTAAGCCGTGAGCTCGTTCTGCGGTGTGATAGGATATCCGGCATAGAACCGGCAACCCGCCTGTATGGCGCCTTCCCCGCATGCTTCGTTCCCCATGCACAAATATCTAACCTTCATCTCTCCCCATATGCCGCGCCCCGCCTGTCTTTTTTCCGGCAATGATCTCGATCGCGCAATCCGGGCACATTGTTACGCACATACCGCAACCCGTGCATTTCTCGGGCCGCGCTAATTCCACATACCTCAACCCTCTTTCATTAACGTCCTTTGAGACGGACAGGACCCCATGCGGACAGGCTTCTACGCACAGCAAACAGCCCTTGCATCTCCGCTTATCTATTTTTAATCGTGGTCTTTCCTGTGCCATATCTCACGTATAATGCGCCGCAATGTCTATAAAAGGTCGGACTTTATTATAGCCAGGATCTCATCGGGCATAAGATGATATTTCCGCAGGAGCTCTTCCCTGGCGCCGTGTTCAATGAACTGGTCGGGTAACCCGAGACATTTCAGTTGAACCTCCCGCAGCAGATTCTCCCTTTCCATAACCTCCAGCACGGCGCTGCCAAAACCGCCGTTCACGACACCTTCCTCCAGGGTCACGAGCCTTTTGTTCTCCCGGCACACACTCTCCAGCATCCCGCTGTCCAGCGGTTTGACGAACCTGGCGTTTATGACCGAGGCTTCTATACCTTGTTTCGACAACAGCTCTCCGACTTCCAGGGCAGTGTTCACCATGCTTCCAAGGGCAAGGATGGCCAGATCCCCGCCTTCTCTGAGCTTTTCAGCTTTCCCTATTTCAAGCGGCGCGCAAGAGGAAAGGCCGACAAGCTGGCGCGCGAAATCACGCGGATACCTTATCGCCACGGGCCTATCGTATTCCAGGGCTTTCTCCATCATGACCTCAAGCTCGAACCCGTCCTTCGGCGCCATCACGATAAAACCCGGGAGGTTCCGCATATACGCCAGGTCAAATACCCCATGGTGGGTCGGACCGTCCTTTCCCACAAGCCCGGCCCGGTCCATGCAAAAAACAACCGGCAGTTTTTGAAGAGCTATATCATGGATAAGCTGGTCATACGCCCGCTGCAAAAAAGTAGAATAAACGGCCACAACGGGTTTAAACCCTCCTCTGGCCAGACCCGCCGCGAATGTTACGGCGTGTGATTCCGTGATCCCGACGTCAAAAAATCTGCCGGGAAATCTCTCACTGAACTCATTAAGGCCCACACCGTCTTTCATGGCCGCCGTTATCGCGACCACCCTGCTGTCAGCCCCGGCCAGCCCTGCGATCTTCTCACCGAAATGCTGCGTAAAGGTCTTTCCGGCCCTTTCCTCAGGATAGATCCGCCCTGTTCTGACATTAAACGACGAAACACCGTGATACCCGGTGGGATCCTTTTCCGCGTAGCTGTATCCTTTCCCTTTCTTGGTGATAACATGTATAAAAACAGGCCCTTTCAGGCATAAGGTGTTTTTAAATATTGATATCAACTGCGAAATGTCATGACCGTCTATGGGCCCGAAATAACGGAATCCCAATTCTTCGAACAGGATCCCGGGCATCAAAAGGTTTTTTATCCCTTCCTGGAATTTCCTTACCGCGTTGTAAGTAGTGGAACCCAGTTTCGGGATGTTCTTGACGACCTTTTCGGCCTCCTCCCTGACCCTGTTATAAAGAGGGTTCGTTATGACCTTGTTCAAATACCGGCTCATGGCGCCCACCGGCCTGGATATGGAATGCTCGTTATCGTTCAACACCACGGCTATATTCGTATCAGTCTGCCCGGCATAGTTCAGCCCCTCAAACGCGAGGCCGTTCGCAAGCGACGCGTCACCTATGACCGCGACGACTTTAAAGTCCTCCCCGTTCATATCTCTCGCGCAGGCTAACCCAAACGCGGACGATATGGACGTCGCGCTGTGGCCGCAGGTGAACGGATCATGTTCACTTTCCTCTTTGTTCGGAAAGCCGCTTAAGCCCCCCATCTCTCTGAGAGTGTCGAAATTCCTGTTTCGTCCCGTGAGAAGCTTATGCGCGTAACTCTGGTGCCCGACATCCCATACCAGCTTGTCCCTCGGGCTTTCCAGGCAAAAATGAAGGGCAACGGCCAGTTCGGCCGCTCCGAGGCTGGCGGCAAGATGCCCGCCTTTGCGGGAAGTGGTTTCTATTATCCTGTCCCTGATCTCTTCGGCGAGTTTTTCCAGTTTGCCTGTGCTGAATCCCTTAATATCTGCCGGAGAGGATATTTTGTCCAACAATTCATACATTTTCACGTTTTCGTCACTTGCCTGTTTTTCATTATAACCTGATTACAACGCTTTTAGAGACCGCTTTGCCCCGGGCGGGTCAAAGCCGCGGTCAGTCTTCATCATGATCCCCTTCAAAATCCTTTTTCACGAACTCCCCGTCCTCACCCTTCACAAGAAGCTCTATCTTCTGCCTGGCGCTGTCCAGCTTCTTCTGACACATGCGCGCCAGAGCGACGCCCTCTTCATATTTCTTGAGCGTGGCGTCCAAAGGGATATCCCCCTTTTCCAGTTCGCCGACTATGTTCTCAAGTTTTTCCAACGCTTTTTCAAATGACATGTCTTTCATTTTTTCCTCGTACCTCCTCCACGCGGCTTGACACTTCATCACGAGCGAACCGTGTCAACAGGCGGTCACCCGGCCGGAGGCCTTCAGTGTCCCTGACCACCCTGCCGTCCTGAAAAGTAATACTGTATCCCCGGTTCAACACGGAAAGCGGACCGAGCGCCTTCAGCTTGCCGGCCAGCATGGCGAACCCGCTTTTTTGCAGTTCCACATGGTGCGTTATTCCGACACGCGCTCTTCTGGCCAGGTCATCCACCTGCTGTTCCAGTTGTAAGACCGCGTTGACCGGCGCGCGCATCACGTAACTATCACTCAGGTTCTTCAACCTTGTCCCGAGTAGATCCAGTCTTGAGCTTACAGCCGCTCCCAGCCTGTCCGTGTATCCGTCGATCCGCCCCCTGAGTTCGTCTTTTTCCGGTATTACCAGTTCCGCGGCCGCTGAAGGGGTGGCAGCGCGGTGATCCGCCGTGAAATCGGATATCGTGTAATCGATCTCGTGTCCAACCGCGCTTATCACCGGTATCTCGGAAGCGAATATGGCCCTGGCCACTATTTCCTCGTTAAACGCCCACAGGTCCTCCATGCTCCCTCCGCCTCTGCCGGCAATAATGACCTCAATGGGGTGTTCCTTCGACCCGGTGTTTGCCAGATACCTGTTGTATTCGTTCATCAGCTCAATGGCCTGCGCTATCTCATGTTTAGCGTCATCACCCTGCACCTTTACCGGGGATATCGTGATCTCTATATTCGTGAACCTCCGCCGGGCGACCTTTAAAATATCACGCACAGCCGCTCCCGTGCCCGATGTTATAACGCCCAGGCGAACCGGAAGAAAGGGCACCGGTTTCTTGCGCGCCTCGTCAAATAACCCTTCTTTGCGAAGCCTTTCCTTGAGCTGTTCAAAAGCCGCGTAAAGCGCGCCTTTGCCCTGAAGTTCGATTATATCCGCGTAAAGCTGGTATTGCCCCTGTTTGTCGTAAACGCTGACCCTTCCGAAGCATGAAACCCGCATCCCGTCCTCCAGGGCAAATTTCAGCCTGGAGCCGGCGCTTTTGAAAAGAACGCATTTCAACATGCTGTTCTCGTCCTTAAGGGTGAAATAAGCGTGCCCCGACACAGGCAACCTTAAATTTGATATCTCCCCCTCGACCCATATCCCTGTGAACGCGTCTTCCAGAACAAGCCGGACATCCCGCGTTAATTCGGTTACCGTGTAGATATGCGCGTTACTGCCGCCTGCCATTTTATAACATCCGCTCCTGCACCCTTTCGATGCCCAGCGCTTTCCCTGTCCCGTCGTCGGTCCTGATGATCACACCGTGCATCTGGACGTCATCGCTGGCCATCTCAAAACGCGTGGGTAACTGCGTTACGAAACGTTCCAGGATCTGTTCTTTTCTCCGGCCTATCACCGAATCATAGGGGCCGGTCATCCCGCAGTCGGTTATATACGCGGTCCCTTTCGGAAGTATCTTTTCATCGGCCGTCTGGATATGCGTATGGGTCCCTATGACGCCGCTTACCAGCCCGTCGAGGAACCAGCCGAACGCCACCTTTTCGCTTGTCGCTTCGGCGTGTATATCCACGATTATCACCGGGGTTTCGTCTGAAAGCTTTTTTATCTCTTCTTTAACCGCGATAAAGGGGCAATCCACGGGCTCCATAAAAACCCTGCCCACGAGATTGACCACGGCTACCTTTCTCCCGTCAGCGGCATGCACGACAGTTGAACCTTTGCCCGGCACGCCCCACGGATAATTCGCGGGCCGTAAAAGTCTGTCCGTATGTTCAAGATAATCGTATATTTCCCGCTTTTTCCAGATATGGTCACCCGATGTGAGGACATCTATGCCCCCGGCAAAGAGCTGCTCCGCTATCCTGGGCGTTACCCCGCTTCCGCCTGCCGCGTTCTCGCCGTTGGCTATCACAAAGTCGATCTCACGCTTTTTTATATAATCCGGCAGCACCTGGTGTATGATCTCTCTGCCGGGCCTTCCGACTATATCGCCTAAAAATAGTATATTCATGGCTTCTCCGCTTTCTTAAACCTGCTTCAGATCCCTCGGCTCTCTCGTTCCCCTCGTTCGCTCGGGATAAATTCGACCTTACAACTTACCTTCGCTATCGCTCGTTAAGTTGTGGTCTCATTTACTTGGCGAATTCGATCGACCTGGTCTCGCGTATCACGACTACCTTTATCTGCCCGGGGTACTGCAGCTCGTTTTCGATCCTTTTTTTGATCTCCATGGCTACCACAGCGAGTTTCGCGTCATCGACCTTGTCCGGCTGGACCATGATCCGTATCTCGCGGCCGGCCTGGATCGCGTATGTCCTTTCAACGCCCTCGAACGAATTGGCTATGTCCTCCAATTCCTCCAGTCTCTTTATATAAGAATCCAGCGTCTCCTTCCTCGCCCCCGGCCGGCTCGCGCTTATCGCGTCCGCAGCCTGCGTCAGCACCGCGAGAAGCGTCCTCGGCTCAACATCCTCATGATGGGCCTCTATCGCGTGCACCACGAGCTCGGGTTCTCCGTATCTTTTGGCAAGATCCGCCCCCAGCTTCGCGTGAGTGCCTTCCATCTCATGAGAAACCGCCTTGCCTATATCGTGTAAAATGCCGATGCGCTTGGCCAGTTTGATGTCCAGCCTGAGCTCACCCGCCATTGTAGCCATGAGGTAGGCGGTCTCTTTGGAATGCTGTAAAACGTTCTGCCCGTAACTCGTGCGAAACTTCAGCTTTCCCAGTAATTTGACGAGTTCACTGTGCACGCCGTGGATCCCCATGTCAAGAAGCGTATTCTCCCCTTCCTCCTTGACCAGAGCTTCCATCTCTTTTTTTGTTTTCGCGACGACTTCTTCGATACGTCCGGGATGTATCCTACCGTCCTCAATAAGATTTTCAAGGGACCGTTTAGCCACTTCACGGCGGTACCTGTCAAATCCCGAGATGACAACGGCTTCCGGGGTATCGTCAATGATCACGTCAACTCCGGTAGCCATCTCCAGGGCGCGTATATTTCTTCCCTCCCGTCCGATTATCCTTCCCTTCATTTCCTCGGACGGAAGATGGACCACACTTACCGTTGTATCCACCGTGTGATCCACGGCGCACTTCTGAATGGCGAGGCCTATTATCTTTCTCGCTTCCTTGTCCGCCTTGCTCCTGGTCTCTTCCTGTATCTTCTTTATCGTGTAAGCGACTTCGTTCGTGGCATCCTCTTTCATCTTCTGCATAAGCATGTTCCTGGCCTGCTCCCTGCTCATGCCGGAGATCCTCTCAAGGCGGGTCTTTTCCTCCTGGAGCAGCCTGACCATATCCTGCTTCTGCCGTGTGATATCTTCCTTCCTGTGATTGACCTCCTCACCTGCCTTTTTGAGCTCCCTGTCTTTCCGGTCGATCAATTCGACCTTCCTGTCCAGGTTCTCTTCCTTTTGCATCAACCGCTTTTCCAGCACCAGGAGCTCTTTTCTGCGCTCTTTCGACTCTTCCTCGAACTCCGCCCGTGTCTTCAGGAGCAGGTCTTTCGCTTCCAGCGCGGATTCTCTTCTCCTTCGCTCCGCCTCCACTTTCGACTGTGTTACAATGGTTTTCGCCTTGTCTTCGGCGCGTTTTATCTTCATTGTGGCGGTATATTTCCGCACCACATATCCGAGAAAAAAGAAGAACATACCGCCCAGGATCGCGAATCCCAGATAAGATACACTATAGTTTCCGTTCATTTATAGCCTCCTGTCGATCATCAGTGTCGAAAACCTTACTTGCTCCTGCGGCCCGTCGGGCACGAAACACGGATCCATCCAAAGCTTTCAGAAAGATTCCACCATAGCATTTGTTCCTGCATATTGTGACTCGTGGGTTCAGCGGTTCAGATACACCGCACAGCGGCGAAGCGGCCTGAAGCCAGGCGCAAAAGCCGCTCAAGGCCTATTCTACGGACAGGAAAAACCAGGGGAAAATCCCGGCGAAGCAGGTAATATGTCCGGGGTCGGTCAATCGGTGATCACCCGTGACACCGGTATATCGTCGGGATCCGCGGGCAGTAAATCCACTACCTGGAAATGAAATGCCAATCCAACTGTTTTTGCCGAAGACAGCTCTGGCCGGACGAGAAATCTGTCATAGTATCCCTTACCTCTGCCAAGCCTCATATTATTCTTATCATACGCTATCGCCGGCACCACGATAAGATCTATCTCCTCCAAAGGCATGTTCCGGGACCCGTTCCGCGGTACTTTTATACCGTAGGGCCCATTTACCAGGTCATCTATCGACGTAAGTTCTGAAGCTATTATGGTTTGATTTTCCGTATCGATAAACGGGACAACCACTCTTTTCCCCATTTCCAGGGATCTCTTGTTCAGCAAACCGGTATCCACCTCCGCAACCAACGAAACATACGTCATTATGGTCCTGCCGGATCTGAATTCCTCGCTGGAAATTAGCTTTTCCTGGATCCTGCGGCTCCTCTCGCTCCTTAACAGGGGAGCCTGTCCCCGTAATTCCCCTATTATCTCCTTTCTGATCTTATCCTTCAATAATGCTATATTGTCAGAATTCATATATTATACCTTAAATATCACTTGAATTACACTTTTTTCTAATTAAGCGCCATTTTTTCGCTTTTATACAGTCTCCACGCTCCGGATCTCAGGAACTTCGTCTTTCAATACCCGTTCGACGAAGGATTTTATCGTTATCTGGCTCATCGGGCATCCGCTGCATGCTCCTTGAAGCCTGACCCTGACAACACCATCCTCCATTGAGACAAACTCTATGTCGCCCCCGCTCCCCTGAAGGGCCGGACGAACCTTTTCGATCGCTTCTTTTACTTTTTCTTCCATTCCGCGTCCTTTCGTTTGGATCCGGCGACTATTCAGGTATAGACCCTCACACCCTCATCGCCTCTATCTCTTCCATTGCCAGCGGGTCCGCACAAATGTCCCTGGCGTCCATTACGTCGGTCCAGTATCTGATCTTTTCGGGAAGACGGCTGTTCCTGCTCTTTGAATGGCTTACGCAGAGCGACGCCGCTTTTTCGATATTCAGGGGGCTGAGTTGTCCCCGGAGGAGAATACATGGCCCTGTTTTTTCCTTCAGGCGCAGCAGGACATCATGGTCCTTTTTTAAAGCGGCTATGCCGGCGTTATCTTTTTCATTCCTTCCCACAACCACTTTGGTCCCATCATCCAGACGAAAATGTCTCCCGTACTTCAAAAGTTTTATATCATCGAGCTTCAGGCCGCCCTCCCCCATAAGGTCCCCTAATCTTCGCGAAAACTCGGGGTCTGTAAGAAGACATCCCCCGCCGGGCGAAAAAAATTCTCTTATGCCGTATTCCTCCGCTAATTTGAACTGCCGCTCACGCGAACGGCCCTGTATATCGAACAGGGCGTCTCTGTCAACAATGCCCTCTTTTTCAGGCACGGTCACTTTGAGAAGCCGGGCAGAAAGCGGCCTGAGAAGATACCCGTCCAGGAGCGACTTCTTCTCTATCCTGTTCAGGGCATCCTTTCTCTGGGACATGGGTCTTTCTCCCAGCACCTCTCCGGTAATTATAAAAGCGGCATCCTCTTTTTCCATTATTTCCCTGGCCCGGCGCAGCATCAATATCTTGCAGTCAATGCAGGGGTTTAGGTTGGAACCGAACCCGTGTTCCGGCCGCTCAAGGATCTGCAGGAACTCTTCGGATATATCCACCATGCTCACGGAAATACCAGCGTCCGCGCACGCTTCCCGCACCCTGCCCTTAAAAGCGCTGATATCCCGCGAGGCGAACGGCATCACAAAACACACCCCTCTCACTTCTATGCCCTGATCCGCAATGACCCTCGCGGCGAGTAAACTGTCAAGCCCGCCGGACACAAGCGCTATGGCCTTCCGTCTCATGAAAAACCCCTTGTCCAGGATGACCACAGATATCCGCGATCATCCGCGTCCCACAAAAAAAGAAGGCCGGAAAACGTATCCAGCCTTAAAACCCCATCTGGCCGTGAACAGGAAGAGATTATGGTCCGTAATGACCACGTGGGTGCCCCCTTGACTATCCCGCAGGAACGCCAAAGTTGGACTCCCTTCTTATTGGTGTTGGCCAAATTCTCATGCCCTGAACACGCACCAGACAGGAATCTTATATCCAATTTTATTATAACATTGTCAACATACCACCGCAAGAAAAATGAAAAAATCGCACCTCTTCGGTAGTATAATGGTCGGGGGTTGGGTGAAAGCCAGCTCCGGGGTATTCCTACCAGAAGCTTGTGGAGCCCCGCGGGTGGAATCCTGCAGGAAAAAATGCCGGGGACTCCTTGTCCGCGGGGCTCCACAAGCTTCTGGTAGGAATACCCCGGAGCTGGCTTACTGCGTTGCAGGGTGTAGGGTCAAGGGTGTAGGGTGAGTCGGAAAAGTCGGAAGTCGGGAGCTGGGAGTCAGGAGTTTGGGATTGGAGGGGGGCTTTGGGTTCGGGGCCGGAGGCCCCTCCTACGGAAAAACAGGCCGTCCCTTCAGGGGCAGTCGCTGTTTTTTACGCTTATCTGAAGGTCACGCCCAGTTGTTTAGCCAGGGCGTCTTTGATGCCGGAATGAACGGCCTCGATCTCTTCTTCCCTCAAGGTGCGGATATCAAGGCCGTATTTTACGCTGTAGGTAAGGCTCTTTTTGCCCTGCGGGATATTACCGCCCTGATAAACGTCTATCAGGTCCACCTGCCTTATCAATTCCTCACCCTGCTCCGCGATTATCCCTGCGATGTCTCCCGCTGTCACGGATCGTTCGCAAAGTATTGAGATGTCGCGCACGGAAGACGGAAAACGGGGAACAGAGTGATACCTGTTCTTCAGGACCGCTTTTTTGAAAACGTTGTCAAGCTCTAGCTGGCAGACAAATACATCCTGTTCGATATCATATTCTTTTAACAGGCGCGCGGCGACCTGCCCGAGAAATCCTGTCGTCTTTTTCCCCCCCTTTATCCCGGTCCCCGCGCACGGGGCTATCCCTTCTATCCGCATCGCTCGGAATTCCGGCATTATTTTCAGCCCGTGAAAAACCTGTTCCACGATCCCCTTAAGGTCATAAAAATCAACGTTTCTTTTACCCTCAAGCCAGTTCTCTCTTGCCAGCCCCGTCAACCCGATACACAGCGCCGGTGTTTCCCTGTACCCGCCGCCGTCCGTCTCTTCGCCGGGCGCCGCAGGTTTTGAATAGAGCTTGCCGAACTCGAACAGCATAAGGTCCCTGTTCTTTCTGTTTATGTTCCAGGACACGGCCTTCAGCATGCCATCCACAAGATGAGGGGTCAGGACCTTTTGCTCCTCGGACAGGGGGTTGCGAAGCGTCACCGGATCCCTGACAAGAGCCGGGAACCTGCCGGCGGAAGCGTCGCTGATAAGGCTGTAGGTCATTATCTCGCTCAGGCCGAACGAGACAAGGTCCCCGCATATTTTCTCTTTCACCTGCCGCGAAAATTCTTTCCTCTCCGCGGCCGGAAACATCTTCGGCATTGTGGCCGGTATCCTGTCATAACCGAATATCCTCGCGACCTCTTCGGTAAGATCTATCTCGTTCTTAATATCCACCCTGAAAGAGGGGACTTCTACCGTTATCCCCGCCCCTTCCCCCCTGGTGACGATCATGCCCAGCCTTCGCAATACGCGCTCCACCCATTCTATTTCCAGTTCCACTCCCAGCACAACGGCTGCTTTTTCCGTATCAAAGTCTATCACTGTCTCTTCCAATGACAGCGCGCCTGCCTCATAAAAACCGCAGGCCCGCCCTCCGGTCTCTTTGATCATGAGCGCCGCCGCCCTGTCTGAGGCGCCCGTGATCATCCCCTTATCCACGCCCCGCTCAAACCTGTAGCTTGAATCGGTCGAAAGCCCGAGTCTGCGGGCCGTGCGCCGGACAGAACCCGGGTCGAAATAAGCGCTTTCCAGGAGGATATTTTCAGTGGTCTCAGATACTTCCGTATCCATCCCTCCCATGACGCCGGCAATGGCTATCGGCCTTTCACTGTCCGCGATCACAAGCATGCCGGGCTCAAGCTCTCTCTCGATCCCATCGATAGTTACGATCTTCTCTCCCTTTTTCGCTTCTCTCACGATGATCCTGCCGCCTTTTATCCTGTCAAGATCAAAGGCGTGCAAAGGCTGCCCGAGTTCCATCAGGCAGTAGTTCGTCACATCGACAACATTGTTAACGGACCGCAGGCCCAGAGCCTCTATCCTTGTTCTCACATTCTTACCGGCCGGTTTCACGTCAACGCCGGTTATTACCCTGGCGGTATATTTCGGGCAAAGGTCCGGGTTCTCTATGACACAACCCGCTTCCGGACCGGTTTGCTCCGGCACTCCTTCGGGAAGCCTGATCTCAGGGGCTTTCAGCTCCGTGTCAAACACCGCGGAAGCTTCCCTTGCCAGGCCGAGAATATTAAGGCAATCCGGCCTGTTGGGCGTTATTTCCAGTTCCATTACTTTGTCCGGGCCCGCCTCGCGTATCGCCTCGACCTCGGACCCTGACATGGTAAGACGGTGAGCGAATTCTTCCGGACCCGCGTCCATTGCCACGTATTCCTTTATCCATTCGAAGCTTATTTTCATGATAACTGTCTCAGGAACCTGATGTCATTTTCGAAAAACAGACGGATATCCTCAACACCGTATAACAGCATGGCTATCCTTTCCACGCCCATGCCAAAAGCGTATCCTGAATATTCAGAAGGATCATACCCCACGGCTTCAAACACTTTTGGATTTACCAGCCCCGCGCCAAGGATCTCCAGCCACCCGTTGCCCGAACATACCCTGCAACCTTTGCCCTCGCAGATAATACAGGAAATATCCACTTCCGCGCTGGGCTCGGTAAAAGGAAAGAAATGCGGGCGCAAACGCATTTTGATATCATTTCCGAACATGCTCCTGCAAAAGATGGATAACACCCCTTTGAGATCCGAAAAACTGACCCCCTTATCCACCATAAGCCCTTCAACCTGGTGGAACATGAAAGAATGCGAAGCGTCGACAGCATCGGGACGGTATACCCTCCCCGGCATGATGACCTGAACCGGCGGCTTCTGCCTTTCCATAACATGGACCTGGACATTGGATGTATGGCTCCTCAGCAGGTATTCCCCTTTGATATAGAAGGTATCAAAAGCGTCACGCGAAGGATGCTCAAGCGGAATGTTCAACGCCCCGAAATTATAAAATTCCGTCTCTATCTCAGGTCCCTCGGCTATGCTGAATCCAAGAGAGATGAATATCTCGTTTATCCTGGAAATCGTTCCGGTTATGGGATGGACCGTCCCTGCCCGCGGTCTTATCCCGGGCAGAGTGACATCGGTCTTATCTTTTTTTGTCGCGGCTTCTGTCTCTTCAAGCCCGGCTCTTGTCTCTTCGATCCTTGCCGTAAATTCTCTTTTAAGGAGGTTCGCCTGTTTCGCCACCTCCACCTTCTGTCCGTCCGGCAGGGCCGAGAGTGACCTAAGTATCATGGTAAGCTCGCCTTTGCGCCCAAGATACGCGGTCCTGACGCCGTCCAGCCGGCTCAGGTCCCCGCACTTCTTTATCTCCTCTTCAAAACGATCTTTTATCCGGTCAAGTCTGTCTAAGGCTTCCATTTCGGCCCTTGTCTTTAAGCTCTTCTATCTTTTTATTTTCGCCAAATACCACAAAAACGTCATTCTTTCCCACGATATCATCCGCGAGAGGCGTTATATTGATCTCCGTGCTTCCGGTTATCTCGCCGGTGTCCGGGTCTTTTTGCATTTTCTTGATCGCGATGACGTTCACGCCGTATTTCGCCCGCATATCTATTTCACGCAAACTCTTGCCGATGAACTCTTTGGAAGGGATCAGCTCGATAATGCTGGCATCCCCGGGCAGAGCTATGTGTTCAAGCACGTTCTCATCCATCGATATCAGCATACTGGATATTTTTGACCCCATATCCCTCTCGGGCAGAACGACCCTGGAAGCCCCTATCTTCTTGAGCACCCTTTTATGCGGCCCGCTGACGGCTTTGCAGACTATGGTCGGCACGCCGAGTTCTTTCAACAGAAGCGTCACAAGTATGCTGGCCTCGATATTCGTCCCGATACCGCATATAGCCACATCCACGTTCTGTATGCCGAGCGATCTCATGACCTTCTCGTCAGTAGCGTCCAGGCATATGGCTTTGGTAACGAGATCCATGCTATCGCGGACCAGTTCCTCGTTCTTATCAACGGCTATGACCTCCTGCCCCTTTTCAGCCAGTGTCCTGGCCACGCTGGACCCGAATCTCCCCAGCCCTATCACCGCGAATTTTTTCATCATTTGCCTCCTGTATGATAGTCCGCCTGTCCCGTTTGCTGATCACCCGACCATGATGTTCTCTTCCGGAAAAATATAACTGTCTTGTCCTTCCTTGAAAGCTATTGCCAGGGCAAGCGTCAAAGGACCGATCCTTCCGGCGAACATGGTGGCGGTTATACACAGCTTACCGACATTGTCCAGAGCGGCGGTCATTCCGGTTGAGAGCCCCACCGTGCTAAAAGCGGACACGACTTCGAACAGCGCCCGTATGAACGGCTTCTCCACCCCGGGGTTCTTTCCATGCAGACACGCGAGCACTATCGTGAAAATAAATATCCACGAAGCTGACAGAAAAAATATGATCAGCGCCTCCCTTATGACCTTCCGCGGGATCGAACGGTTAAAGATCAAGACCCTTTTCCTGCCCCTGAGCATGTTCCATACCGTCGCCGCCAACACGGTAAAAGTGCATGTTTTGATCCCGCCTCCCGTTGACCCGGGAGACGCCCCTATAAACATCAGGAACACCAGGAACATAAGAGAAGCACAGGTGAGCTCCCCGATAGGAAGAGTGTTAAACCCGGCGGTTCTCGCTGTCACCGATTGAAATACGGAACCCCATAATCGCTCCGGCAGCGTCATCCCTTTCATGACGTTGCCTTTTTCAAAAAAGAACAGCATGCAGGCACCCGCTATTATCAGAACGATCGAAGTAATAAGCGCTACTTTTGCCTGCAGACTTATTTTCCTCCTGTTCTTCCCTCTGAAAAAGAACCCGATGACGTCCAATATAACGATAAAACCGATGCCGCCGATAAATATCAGCAGGATCAGGATCATGTTTACCAGCGGATCCCCTTCAAATCGAACAAAACTGGAACGGAAAAGCGCGAATCCGGCGTTGCAGAACCCGGATACGGAATGAAAAACAGCTTTTTCCAGTGTCTCAAGGACAGCCCAGTCGGTTATCGCCCTCCATCTGAGATACAGCAGTAACGCGCCCGCCGCTTCGACCGTGAACGCGATCCCCAGGATGTACAATATAAGCCTTTTCAGGCCGATTATCTTCTGTCCACCCAATGTGCTCCGAACGACCGTATCTTCCCGGAAGCCGATCCGTCTTCCCAGCATGACCGCGAACAACGTGGAAAAGGTCATTATCCCGAGACCGCCGGCCTGAAACAACGCGAATATGACCCAGCGTCCGAAAGGCGTAAAATGGCTCCCCGTATCCCTGACTACCAGGCCCGTGACACAGGTAGCGCTTGTGGCCGTGAAAAGGCTGTCCACCAGCGACAGGCTTCCGGCATCCCGCGTGGCTATCGGCAGGGACAGCGCGAGCGTTCCGACGCATATGGCGATCAGAAAGCTCAATACCACCATCCGGGAAGGAGTGAGTGCTTTCATGGGCCTGACAGATTACTGTTTTACCCTTTTAACCAGCGCTTTAAAACCGCGATCATCGTTTACTGCGAGATCCGCCAGCATTTTTCTGTTCAACCCGATACCGGCTTTCTTAAGCCCGGCGATAAAACCGCTGTAAGAGATGTCCTCCGCCTTGCAGGCGGCATTAATGCGGACGATCCATAAAGAACGAAAATCGCCTTTCTTTTTCTTTCTGTCGCCGTAACTGGACACCATGGCCCTTCGCACCGATTCCTTGGCGGTCCTTAACAATTTGGACCTCGAGCCGCGCTGTCCTTTCGCGGATTTAAGTACCTTCTTTCTACGCTTACGTGAACTTACCGCATGCTTTACCCTGGTCATTATCGCTCCTTCTTATTCATATCGCTTATCGTAACTACTCAGGTATCCCTCTCTGTACGGAACACCCCGGACCAGCCTCCCCACTGACTCCAAACTTTAATCATACGGCAGTAAGCGCTTTATCTTTCTTTCCATTGTCTTGTCCACCACGGTAGCTTTCCTGAGCGAACGTTTTCGTTTTCTGCTTTTTTTTGTCAGGATATGGCTTTTATTGGCTTTGGCCCTTTTGATCTTTCCTGTTTTAGTAACCTTGAAACGCTTCTTTACGCCTTTTTTTGTCTTCAGCTTGGGCATTGTTTCTCCCTTCTAAATGATTGCGGGGATCTTCGCGGGATCCCCCAATAATGTACTTTCTAATACGCTCTGTCTATTTCTTGGGACTGATAGTCATGGTCATGGTCTTGTTCATGAATTTCGGATTTGTGTCTATCTCACCCCAGGCGGCGATGTCAGCGGCCACTTTATTCAAAAGCTCCTTACCCAGTTCCTTATGCGCCAGCTCCCTTCCCCTGAAACGCAATAAGATCCGGACTTTATGCTGTTTTTCCAGAAATTCCTTCATGCGCCTCAGCTTGACCTGATAATCATGTTCTTCTATGCGAAGCTTGAACCGTATTTCTTTCATCTGGGCGATATGCTGCTTT
>DAOVKF010000118.1 GCA_030631915.1 Candidatus Omnitrophota bacterium | reverse complement strand
TTCGAAGATCATCCATGCCTCAAGCAGCAGCATAAGCGAACCGATAACGGCCAGATGCCGCTGGCCGGAATTTAAAAAGAATGCCAGGTTGACCAGCATGGCCCAGCCCGAGGTTATTATCATGAAAAGCATGGGCGCTAACGCGGGCCACGCGTTGCTCCCCTTTTTTATGAGATAAACCGAGACCACCAGAAGCACCAGTCCGGCGAGAAGCTGGTTGCTTATCCCGAACAGGGGCCAGAGCATAAGCGCGCCTTTCCCACCGCCCTGCGCGAACGCCAGCGCCGCTGCCGCCAGTACCGCCAGAGCGGTCGCCGGGTGTCTTCTCCGCAGAGGTTTGATGTCATAATCCGAGGCCAGTTCGGTAATGACGTAACGCTGGATCCGCGTTGCCGTGTCCAGCGTGGTCCCGGCGAACGACGCGATGAGGACGCCGATGATCGCCTGCCCGTACCTGAGCCGGATACCGAGCGCGCCCAGCATATTAGCCGCCCCGTTCACGAACGCGGTCACCTTGGCGGTCAATCCCTGAGCCACGGCCCAGCTGGAATAGTGATGCTGCCATGCCGCGGCCCCCTGTAAAACCCGCCCATCAACGGTTTTCACGTACATGCCTATCCCGGCCGCTACAGAGACGATCACCAGGACGCCCAGGAACCCTTCCGTGAGCATGCCTCCATAACCTATGAACCGGATGTCTTCCTCGTTTCTGACCTGTTTGGAACTGGTCCCGGAACTGACAAGCGCGTGGAATCCTGATATCGCTCCGCAGGCAATGGTTATGAACAAAAACGGCAGGATCGGAGGCGCCCCTTCCGGGGCTGTCTGGATCGCAGGGGCCACCATTTCCGGGCGCGCGAAACCCACACCAAGCATGATCAGCGCGAGCCCTATGATAAGCTGATGCGAATTTATATAATCACGCGGCTGGAGGAGCCTCCATACCGGCAGGACAGACGCAAAATACGCGTATATGAACAGCAATATTATCCATATGGACATGGGGCCCAGGCCCCCGATACCGGGCATTGTGAACGGCAGATACACGCCGATGACTATGGACACGTACATGAGCAAGACAGCTATTATTGACAGTACAAAGATATTAAAACCCCTTCTGTAAGCCAGCCATCCCACGGTCATGGCTATTGGTATCTGTATCCATACAGGGAATACCGACTGCGGATACATCCTGAATATCACGGCCATGACCATACCAAAGATCGCTACCACTATCCACAGCGAGAATAATATGACAAAAAGAAAAAGTATCCTTACGCGCGGGTTGATGATTTCCCTGGAAAACTCACCGACCGATACCCCTTTTTTCCGTGTCGATATGATGAGCGCCGCGTAGTCGTGCACCGCGCCGGCGAATATCGACCCTAAAATGATCCAGGCCAGCGCCGGGACCCATCCCCAGATAACGGCGATCGCGGGGCCCACTATGGGGCCGGTTCCCGCGATAGAAGCGAAATGATGACCGAAAAGGACCTCTTTGTTCGTCGGCAAATAATCGACATCGTCCCGCAGTTCCTCACTGGGGACCGGATTATCCGGATCGGAACGGAATATTTTTTTCGCGATAAAGTTCCCGTAGAATCTGTAACCGGCGACGAACGCCGCGAGCGCGAACAATACAACCCATATCGAATTCATGCCCGCCCCTTTTTCCACGCGTAATACGCCAGGCTGTCCTCGATCCACTCCCTGTTATTCCTGACAAATCCGGACCATTGCGAAGCGAGGCACAGTCCCCTGGCCGTATCCGCGTTACCTTCGCCTATTCTTTGCGATAAAGCGGCCAGATCGAACTGAACGCGGACCGGAACGCGGGTCCTTTCTTCTTCGGAAAGCAGGCCTGTAAGCGCGACCAATGCCTCAGCTCCTTTCAGGAGAGACCTGAAAAGGACTTCTTTCCCTCCGATCGACTCCAGCATTATCCTGTTTACCGGCCCGAGCCGCAGGATCTCCAGTTCACCGGTCTGCTTGTTGGATATATTGTCCGCGCCCAGATACCCCACACCCTCGGGCGTGAACGCCAGTTGAAATATCCGGGAATACATGGTCTCAAGTTTCGGGCCCTGCCTGGAAAGCCGATAATGCGCTCTCAAACCCCAGAACCCGAAATTCAGATGTTCATTCACGAGCGGGACATAACGCCTCTTGAACTTACTCTCGAAAACCTCTATGGCCTCTTTCAGTTTTGTTTTAACCTCATCCCTGTTCATGAGCATTCCGGATAATTTTCGTTCGCGGCCGGGTCCGCAGCCTTGCAGATAAGTCCTCAGGGTCCGTATCGCCTTTTCATCTCCGGCATCTATTACCGGAAGATCCACCCATAGATAATTCGCCCTCATCTTCTTGTCAGACGCGAAGAGCCTGTATATCCAGAGAAGCTCGCGCAGCCTTGGAGTGTTCTCAAGGTCAACGTCAAGATATGTCGGCTCGATCCGGGAAACGTCGCCCGAAACCTTGGAAAGGTCGGGTATAATGTATCCTGTGCCCTTTTTTGCGATGCGGAACCCGCCCAGGCCCCCGCCTCCTTCATGAGGTTTGACAAAAAACACGTCCTCGCCCGTGTCCCGGGCGAATTCGTCGATCACCGAGATAAGCTTTTCGACCATTGCATCCACGCTGTTCCCTTCCGCCGGGACTTTTCTATACTTCGCGACTTCATCCCAGTTTTCCCCACCGTTGGAAAGCAACCGGTACGTGCTGTCTTTATCGGAAAAGACGCTGCCCGGCGCGGTGATGCTTCCGGGGACTGTCACAGCCCCCATTCTTTCCAGTTGACAGGCAACCTCCACGTTATACACATGTTTATCCACACACTGGCTCATGACCATTACCTTTTCGGGATGGTATCTTATCTGTTCCATCAGTTCATCCCGGGTGTTGACGACCCTGACCTCGATCTTCAGGCCTTTTTCACGGAAAGATCCCTCAAACACGCGGGCTGTTTCATAAGAAGTCGGCAGGTTGTCATGCGATGCGTTTATTATTACTATTTTATCCGGGACATGCCTTTTATCAAACGGGCCTGTGGTCAACCGGTGGTCCGGAAATATGTTTTCCCTCTCAAGAAAAGAATTGAACGCGTCTATAAGCTCCGTATTAAGATCGCCTTCACTCCCGTCAAACACCAGAGAACGCCGATAAAAAGGCGCGTTCCAGGGATCCGCCCCTTTATACCCGGCAATATAATATTTCGCGTCGCGCTCGATCAAGATCACACCCCCCCTCCCGGGTCATTTAACGTGCCGCGCCCGGCAGCGCCGCCTCTTTCACGTTTTTCAGGCTCAGCTTATCGTAAGCCCACGATACGACCTTCCGGGCCTCACGCGTGAGCTTTCTTCTATCGGCTGGATCCATCGCGTTATTCCGCATCTGTATCTTGCACACAGGGGCATCGGGATCAATGACGGTAAACGGTTTTGGGACGGCGCATGTGACCAGGATGTCACCGGGGCCGCCGCAATCAATAAGCGACGCGCTTTCCCTGACCGGTTTCATGTCCCCGTCCTCTTGCCGATAGACCCCGGGAGTAAGATTCCCGGTGACAATGCCGCGGTCTGTCCCGTTATGCAGGACGATCTGGCTCCCCTTTAAAGGACGCATAAGTTCCCGCGCCGGAAAATCCCTGATATATTTTAACATCAGTTTATCTCTTCTCTGCAGGAATTCCGCTACATGAAGGAGAAAGAAGGAACCCTTTCGCGGCCTTCCGGAGCCTTCCAGCACCGTATAAAGCGATGTGGAATTCTGGAATCTCGGCTTGATCTCGACCGGATACACGGTCCCGTCTCCCACGACAAAATCCACACCAAAGATGCCGCGGAACCCGGACCCCGCCATCCACGCGCCAAGCGTCTTCACGCTGTGCTCGACCTGCCCTATCAGGCCCTTGTCCAGGTCCCGCGCCAGCGCGAAATCGTTGCCGCAAAAAGACGCCGGGGAATTGCTGCATTCGCGGATACCCACTAACTGTATCGACGGGAAAGAACAGAAAGTGAGGGGGCCGTTTTCCGCGGAAACGACGACCGCGTTGACATTAAGCGAAAATCCGTCGATATATTTCCTTATACTGACCCTGTGTCCCGGATATTTCCGGCTTAGCTCGTCGAACTCTTTTTTTTCGCGTATGATAAAAGTGGAATTTCCCGAGGACCCGTAAGGGAACTGGACGACGAACGGCAGACGCAGATCCCCGCGCAACTCCGAAAAAGTGACTTTCCCCAGCTGCCCGACCTTCCAGGGGATCAGGGGAAGAGAAAGTCCCGGCAGATTCCTGCATAAATGTATCTTGTTGTCAAAATGCCGCTTCAGGGATTCAGGCACGGCGTAAATAACGAGTTTTTTTCGCAGGGCCCCCCGCGCCTTTTCCAGTTTTCTCAGGGAACGGTAACAGATAAGATTAATATCTTCCGCGTAATCATCCCATCTTTTAAGTATGTCCCGCCCCAGAGAACCGCTCAGGCTGTCCTTTAAATGCTCGTTGGACCAGTCTCTTCGCGTGTTCTCTTTCTTTTCCACTGAGAACACGTCCTGTTCACGGAAATAATACGGGACATCCGTTCCATAGTCGCAGCTGATGATAAAATCCAAGGGAAGGACGCTGTTTATCCCGTGCGCGTCATGGGCCCGCTGTCCCAGCCATCCCCATTTCCCGTATTTTTCGCGCAGGTATTCGGCTATGTCGTTCATATATTAAGGGTATTAGTTATTGTGACCCAAAACTCCCAACTTCCTCTGGCCCTACACCCTGGCTTCTGCAACGCGCTGCGCCTGCTCCGGGGCATTCCTACCAGAAGCTTGAAAACTTCTACAACCTATGGTATCCGTTTAAACTTTAT
>DAOVKF010000033.1 GCA_030631915.1 Candidatus Omnitrophota bacterium | reverse complement strand
TCAAGGAACAGTCCGCCGCCCGTAGCGACCGCCGCTATCATGTAAGTGCCCGCTTCTATCCTGTCCGGGATTATCGTATACCGGGCGCCTCTTAATCTCCTGACACCGCGGATCCGCAGGGTATTGGTCCCGGCCCCCTTTATTTTGGCCCCCATGGCGATCAGGAAATTCGCGAGATCCTCGAGCTCCGGCTCACATGCCGCGTTCTCTATCACGGTCTCCCCTTCGGCAAGCACCGCGGCCATAAGCGTGTTAGCTGTCGCCAATACGCTGGAGCCGAAATGCCCGCCAAGATATATGCTGGCGCCTTTTAATTTTTGCGCGGCCGCGACGATATAACCTTCTGTTATGCGTATGCCGGCACCGAGCGAACGCAACCCTTTCAGATGCAGATCGATCGGCCTTGGCCCGATCACACACCCTCCGGGAAAAGATACCCTGGCCTCGCCGTATCTCGCGATAAGCGGCCCCAGGACAACTACTGACGCGCGCATGGTGCTGACCAGCTCATATGCCGCGACGCGATTAGTGGCCTCTCCGCGCGCCACGGTTACAGTATCCCCGGAACGGCTTACCTCCCGCCCCAGAGAAGTGAGTATCCTGATCATCGTGGAAACGTCTTTCAGATCAGGAACATTCGTGATACGGCATTCCTCATCCGTAAGCAGAGAAGCCGCGAGGATCGGAAGGCACGCATTTTTCGATCCGCTGATCCGTATCGTGCCTGTTAACGCGTTCCCCCCTTCAACGACTAAGCTGTCCACATCCTATCCTTTATTCCATGCCACAATGACCCGCTCATAGTTATTAAAATCACGAAACCCCGCGACCCCGGTAAATCCGCATTCTATGAACAGGTCCTTCACTTTCTTCGCCTGGTCATAAGCGACCTCCACGGCAATAAACCCTCCGGGGCTAAGGAACCTGCCGCTTTGCCTGCCAATGATCTGAAGATGATCCATTCCGTCCTTTCCCCCGTAAACAGCGATCCGCGGCTCGGCTTTTACCCATGGGTCCAGTTTTTCATAATCCCTGTCCGAGATATACGGAGGGTTGGAAACTATTACGTCAAAGATCCCTTTATGCTCCGCGCCGAATACTTCGAACATGTCAGACCGCATCAGTTTTATATTGTCGTTGCTCTTAAACTCCCGGATGTTCTCCCCGGCCGCGGCCAGGGCCTCATAAGAAACGTCAACCCCGAATACACGGCAATTTTCCATCAATCGCGTCAGTCCGAGAGGGATAATACCGCTTCCGGTGCCTACATCAAGTATAAACGGATCTTTCCATGACTTTTCACGGCAAAGATCAGCTACCGTGCGTATTAAAAGTTCTGTTTCCGGCCGCGGGATCAAGACCCGGGGATCTACCCGGATATCCATGCCCATAAATCGCGTCCTGCCCTTTCTATATTGGACAGGAACCGTATCTGAATATTCCATCTTTTTAACGACTAATTATTTTCAGCTTTCTGTCCTCTTCGAGCAGGGCAGAAATGAGACCGTCTATCTCCCCTTCCAGGATATTGGGCAGATCGTACAAAGAAAGTTTTATCCTGTGGTCGGTTACCCTGTTCTCGGGAAAATTATAAGTCCTTATTTTCTCGGACCTGTCCCCGCTTCCCACCTGTTTTTTCCTTTGTTCCGAGATCTCTTTTTTGCGTTCGGTTTCTTTTTGCTCCAAAATACGCGCTTTTAGCACGCGCATGGCCTTGGCCTTGTTCTTGTGCTGGCTGCGCTCGTCCTGGCAGGTCGCCACAACTCCCGTAGGTATATGTGTTATGCGCACCGCGGAATCGGTCACATTCACGTGCTGGCCGCCTGCGCCCGAGGACCTGTAAAGATCCACTTTCAAGTCCCCGGTCTCGATCTCCACGTCAATATCCTCGGCTTCGGGCAAAACCGCAACGGTAGCAGCGGAAGTATGTATTCTACCTCCGGATTCTGTCTCCGGAACACGCTGGACCCTGTGCGTCCCCATCTCAAACCTCAGGCACTTGAAGACGTTCTGCCCTTCCACGGCAAAAACTATCTCTTTGATACCTCCCATCTCGGATCCACTCAGGCTCAGGACAGATATTTTCCACCCTTTCCGGACAGCGTATTTTGTGTACATCTTATAAAGATCAGACGCGAACAGGCCCGCTTCAATGCCGCCCGTTCCAGCCCTGATCTCTATGATAACGTTTTTCGAGTAATCACCTGACTCTTCATCCAGGAACATATCCTCCAGGTTTCGTTTACCGGCTTCCAACGCTTCCATTATGCCGGTTAACTCTTTTTTCGCAAGAGCCGTATATTCGCTCTTCTCTCCCTCTTCTTCTATTATCTTACCCAGGGACGTTTTTTCCTTTTCTAATGCAAGATATTTATCATATTCGCTGATGATATCTTTCAGCCCGGCATATTCTTTGGCCCTGCTTTTATATTTCTCGCGGTCTGACAGAAGCTCCGGGGAAGAAAGTTCCTTTTCCAGCGTTTTGAACCGCTCTTTTTTCTTTTTAAGTTCTTCGAACATGATCTTTCAGATCCCCCGACTCCCTACACCTTCAACCCTACTATGCGCTGTGCCTGGTCCGGGGTATTCCTACCAGAAGCTTGTAAACTTCTACAACCTATAGTGTCCGTTTAAACTTTATTTTTCCAGGGTCGGCCGCATCGGAATTGTAGTCACGTGGGACGTACAAGCTTCTGTACGGAACACCCCGGACCAGCCTTTACACACATCCCACTCTGCAACTCCCGACTCCCTTTCTCTCGGCCCTACTGCTTGCTGCCGCCTGACTCCTGACTTCTGCCCTCTGCCTTCTGACTTCCACTTGCAGCGTACCGTTTCTTGAAACGGTCCACCCTGCCGGCAGAGTCAACCAGTTTCTGCTTACCCGTATAAAACGGATGACACTTGGAACATATCTCAACATGGACATTTTCCTTAGTTGACTTCATATGAACAGTATTACCGCACGCACAGACGATCGTTGAGTCAACATATTTTGGATGAATACCTTTTTTCACTCTTAACCTCCATAATTTATAGATTTATATCTATGATATAGACAGTTCTATATATTGTACTAAAAATCGGAGATATATCAACTGATTTGTACGGTCTTTTAAATAAAAGGTGACTACGGGGGTATCCCCGGGCTGAGGTAACAGTTATTTGCCACGCCCTTACGCTTGTCCCGCCTCTATTTCCCTCTATACCTTGCTGAGGTTCTCCAGAAACTCTTTATTTGTTTTGGTCTTTTTCATGCGGTCTATTAACAATTGCATCGCTTCAGCCCCGTCAAGGTCGCTCAATGCTTTTCGCATAAGCCATATCTTCTGAAGTTCATCCTCTTCTATAAGAAGCTCTTCCTTGCGGGTATTTGACTTCTTGATGTCGATCGCCGGGTATATCCGGCGCTGGAACAGGGCCCTGTCAAGCTGGATCTCCATGTTGCCGGTGCCTTTGAATTCTTCAAAGATAACCTCATCCATCCGGCTGCCCGTATCAATAAGGGCAGTCGCGATTATGGTGAGGCTGCCCCCTTCTTCTATATTTCTGGCAGCTCCGAAAAACCTTTTGGGTTCATGCAACGCGGTTGAATCAACACCACCGGAAAGGATCTTTCCGGAATGAGGGGCCGCGGTATTATACGCACGCGCAAGCCTTGTTATCGAATCCAGGAGGATCACCACGTCCTGCTGGTGTTCCACAAGCCGTTTTGCTTTCTCCAGGGCTATTTTGGAGACCTGGACATGCATCTGTGCGGGTTCGTCAAACGTCGAACTGATGACTTCCGCATTGACGGATCTCTGCATATCAGTGACCTCCTCGGGCCTTTCATCTATAAGCAGTATAAAAAGCTTGACTTCCGGATAATTGATGCTTATCGCATTGGCGAATTTCTGCAAGAACACGGTCTTCCCGCTGTAAGGAGGCGCGACGATCATCCCCCTCTGGCCCTTGCCGACAGGTGACAAAAGCTCCATGACCCTCATTGTTATCGCATCCGGAGTGGTTTCCAGGACAAACCTCTCATCAGGATACAGCGGAGTAAGGTTCTCGAAAAAGATCTTGCTTTTCGCGACTTCCGGATTCTCAAAATTCACGGCTTCTACTTTCAAAAGGGCGAAGTACCTCTCACCGTCCTTGGGCGGCCTGATCTGACCGCTCACAGTGTCTCCTGTTTTCAAACTGAAACGCCGTATCTGCGAAGGTGAGACATATATGTCGTCAGGGCACGGAAGATAGTTGTAATCAGAGCTCCTCAGGAAGCCAAAGCCATCACCCAGGACCTCTAAAACGCCTTCCCCAAAGGCCAATCCGCTCTTTTCTATCTTGGTCTGGAGCACCTTGAAAATAAGGTCGTGCTTTTTCAGCCCGCTTATACCATTTATACCCAGTCCCTTTGCGAGTTCTGAAAGTTCTGATATCTTCATGTTTTTGAGTTTTACTATGTCCAGCTCTCTCCCCTCTGAGGCCCCTTTCTTCTCTCCTACAGTTCTTGGATCCTTTTCCATAATTTGTCGACTCCTTTTTTTGTTCTGTTCAGGTTCCCGCTGTTATCTATGACATAATCGGCCAATCTCAGTTTATCGGAAAGGGGCATCTGCCGGGCGATGATGTTCTTCGCGTCCTGTTCTGAAAAACCGCGATCCGCCGCCCTTTTGGTCACGGCCTCACTGTCGGCTTTTATGACAACGATAAGGTCCACGATCTTGTTCAGCCCGGTTTCGAGCAGGAGCGGAGCGTCTATCAATATCGTTCCTTCCGAATGACAGCCTATCTCTTCCCTGATACGTCTGACGATCAACGGATGCAGGAGGCGTTCGATCTTCTCCAGGCTTTTCCTGTCGGAAAAAACCTTCTTCCGCAGCTTCCTGCGGTCGATATCTCCTCCCGAAAGGATGCCTTTACCAAGGCTGTCGATTATCATCCGCCTCACTGCCTTATTCTCCTCAAGTATCTGATGTCCTATCCTGTCCGCATCTATTTTTAACGCGCCTTTTTCCGCAAGCATGCCGGCTACGGTCGTCTTTCCCGCGGCCAGGCCTCCCGTGATCCCGATTATTATTTTCTTCCTGCCCATGCTTCCTGGTCACTTGCCCGCTGTTCGCCGCCTGTCCCCGGGTTTCTCTGGCTGACCGGAGACGGGCAACGGCCGGCGGATCATGCCGGGGCGACTTCCCTGAGGTCCATCCAGTTCTCACCGGCTTCCACGTCCACTATCAGCGGGACCTTCAGGTCCATAACACCTTCCATTATTCTTTTGACCTTCTCCGCCGTCTCCTTTATCTCTCCCGCGGGCACGGTAAAGATCAATTCATCATGGATCTGAATGACCATTCTGACCTCACTGTCCTTCAGTTCCCTGTGACACGCTAACATCGCGAGTTTGATAAGGTCGGCGGCCGATCCCTGCACAGACGTATTTATCGCCGCTCTCTCGGCAAATCCCCTCTCATGCTCATTGGGGCTGAAGATCTCTGGTATATACCGCCTGCGATTGAGCAATGTGGTGACATATCCCTTTTCCCTGACAGCGCCGATCGTCCTCTCGATAAAGACCTTTACGCCGGAATACCTCTGGAAATAGGCGCTGATGAACGCCTGCGCTTCCCCCACACCGATGTCAAGATCTTTCGCAAGGCCAAAAGGGCTCATCCCGTAAATAATGCCGAAATTGACCGTTTTGGCCATGGACCGCATCCGGTCCGTAACCCTGTCAATGGGGCGATCGAACATCAATGACGCGGTAAACTTGTGAACATCCTCTTCCTGACTGAATGCTTTTAACAGGTTCGTGTCTTCCGAAAGATGCGCGAGAATCCTCAGCTCGATCTGTGAGTAGTCCGCGGCTAATAAGGATCTATCCTTGTCTCCGGGCCGGAAAACCCGCCGTATCTCCCTGCCGAGCGGGGCCTTAACAGGGATATTCTGGAGATTCGGCTCACTTGAGGAAAGCCTGCCCGTAGAAGTGACGGCCTGATTGAAATGCGTGTGCAATTTACCGGTCTCTCTGTCCGTCATTTCCAATATCGAATCACAGTAGGTTGTTTTGAGCTTTTTCAGAGCCCTGTACTCTAAAAGCACTGCCGGAAGTTCATGCATGCCGGCAAGTTTGCGCAAAACCGATTCGTCCGTCGAAAAGCCGGTTTTGGTCTTTTTCATGGGGGGAAGCCCCAGTTTATCAAAAAGGACGGACTGAAGCTGTTTGGGAGAGTCGATATTGAACTTTTTTTCGGCTAAACCGTAAATTTTTTCCTCCGCATCTGCAAGCTTTTCCCGCGTTTTTCTTTCTATCTCCTCCATATATTCAATATCGATCCCGATCCCTTCCGCTTCCATCCGCGCCAGCACATTTACAAGCGGCATCTCCACATCACGGAAAAGTCTTATCAGGTGTTTCTCCTCCAGTTCTTTCTTCAGAACATTGTAAAGCCTCAGAGCCATATCGCTCTTTTCACAGCTCGAATTATACACTCCGGCGTCTGAAAAGCCTAACGTCCCCTGTCCATCCCCGTCCCCCTGCGGATCACCGCCCTCCTTAAAGGAAAGATTATACGCCAGGTGCCGCATCGCGATATCCGCGAGATCGCGGTCGGGACGTGACGGTTCTAACAGGTAATCCGCTATCATGACGTCAAAATCCGCGTTTTCCAGGCTCATCCCGTGACGCTGCAAACAGAGCAGGCTCTCTTTAATGTCATACCCTACTTTGGCCGTTCCCCTCTCTTCGAGTATGCCCTTTAGCATGTCCGATATCTTTCGGTTTTTTCCGCTGTCCGCGCGGAACGATATGTACTGCGCCGTACCTTCTTCCCCGGAAAACGCCATGCCGCGGATGCTGCCCCCATCAGGAGCTCTTGCGATGCTGAAACCGATAGTCTTATGTTTTTTTATCTCTCCCGTTATTCTTTTTATGTCTTCCTCGCTGCTGTACGCGGAATATGCGACCGGCTGTGTCCCCTTTGGCATTATTTCTCTAAGCAGTTTCTGAAACTCGAATTTCTCATACAGCCTGGCAAGGTTTTTGTGATCGGGTTCCCTTAAACGCATCGTTTCTTCATCAACTTCTACCGGAAGCCCGGTGTCCAGTATTAAAAGTTCCCTGCTCAACGAGGCCTTGTCTTTCCCTTCCAAAAGCTTTTCCTTTAACGCCGCCGGGGTTATCTTATCGATATTCCGGTAAATACGTTCAACAGTGCCGTATTTCTCAATAAGCTTTCTTGCCGTCACCTGTCCGACACCCTTTACCCCCGGGATATTGTCGCTGGCATCCCCCATCAACGCCATGAGCTCGATCATATCGGCCGGGGCGACCCCGTATTTATACCGCACCTCGTCCTGGTCATACATCTTGTTATCCTTCAGCTGCGGCCTGAGGACCTTGATACTATCTCCGACAAGCTGAAACGCATCTTTGTCTCCCGTGACTATCACCACATCAAGCCCCTTCCCAACGGCTTTGCGGGCAAGAGTGGCAATGATATCATCGGCCTCAAACCCCTGTAGTTCATATATCGGGATATTGTGAGTTGATATGACTTCCTTTATGCCTGACAGCTGTGCCGCCAGCTCTGCCGGCATGGGTTTGCGCTGTATCTTATATTCTTTGTATTTTTCGTGGCGTACCGTAGGCCCCTTCAGGTCAAAGACCACAGCCATCATATCAGGGGTATATTCCTTAACAAGCTTGTGAAGCATGTTTATGACCCCGTAGATAGCATTAGTAGGCATGCCACTGGACGTGCTGAGTTCCCGTATCGCATAAAAAGCCCGGTAACAGAACGAGTGTCCGTCAACGAGAAAAAGCTTTTTCTTTTCTTTGTTCATTTCCGGGATAAAACGACTAAAGGTCGGGAACTCCTAACAAAAAAAGGTCGGATGTTAAAAATCAATCTGGTTTTTGAATAACGCCGTTGAAAAGCCGGATGTTTTAATAACTTTAATATTTTTGGGATATGGCTGACGATGAGCAAAATCCAAGAGTATATTATAGATGCTGGAACACATAAGTCAAGATTTTTTTAGGAGCCCGGACCCTAACTGAAAATAATGACAAGAAGCGCTCCTATAAGCAGGGCCGAAATAATATAAAAATCGTAAAAGTAGAAGAAATCGGCGACCCGGTCCCTGATCGAATCCCCTCTCTGATCAAAGACCATCCTGTGCCGTTCCTGGACCTTTGCCCGCGCCTCGCTTACGGAGACCCTGTCGGTGTCCTTTATCCGTGACTTTATCTCCGAATGAACGGCATCGACCTGTTCTTTCCTGAAACGCAGGAACTCTCCGCCTAACCTGTACGCGGAGAGGACCCCTTCATCCACAAGTGAAACGATCCTCTCCTCACTTATCCCCAGATATGAAGACAGCTCCTGTAACGTCAGTAATTTTGTCGGCATATTATGCTTTTATCCTGCCCTTTGCCACCCAGTCGTCGATTATCTTTTTCTCGAACAGCCATTCGCCGTTTTCCCTGCTGCCCGGCAGTACTCCGCTGTTCGTCCATTCGTTTATTTTCTCTTTATCCACTTCCAGATATTTCGCAACCTGCCGGGTGTCCATTATATTATCCCTGTCAAAGGGTCTACGGCCGGCGCTGCCGTTTTCCATCCGGACCTGCCCCACCAATATCGCCCCTTCCTGGACCGACAACGCGGGCGTCTCCACATCGCCGTCAAGCCTGGCGGCCTCTCCCAGCCGCAGGATCCGTGAAGCCTTTATGTTCCCGGTGACCTTCCCCTCTATGGAAATGCTTTCGCCGGTAATATTCGCGTTGATCTGCGCTTTATCCCCTATCACAAGGTTCCCCTTGGCGTCCAGCGTCCCTTCAAATTTTCCGTTTATCCTGAGGTTCACCGGGTCGTCGAACCTGAGAGTCCCTTTCATCGCCGCGCTGACGTCCAGTATTTTTTCCTCCTGCCGGGTCTCCACTTTTACCTGCTCTCTTTTTCTCATATCACCCTCCTTTTTTTACACCGCTTCAACCTGTCCCCTCGTCATCTTTCTTTGTTTCGATCTGTTTTTCCAGCCGTGACAGCAAAAGCACGACCAGAACTATAACAGTGGTTACCGTCGCCATCCTGCATAGCCCCGCCCCCACGGCAAGCCCGATAGCCGCCACGGTCCAGATACTTGCCGCGGTCGTCAGCCCCTGGACGGAAGATCTGAACCTGATCACGGCCCCGGCTCCGAGAAACCCCACACCTGTCACGACTCCCGCGGCAATGCGCGAAGGATCCACCGTCCCGAGATGCCCGTACTGTGATGACACGAGAAACGATGTCATCATAAAAAGCGCGGACCCCACACAGACCAGCATGTGAGTTCTGAACCCGGCGGTCCGTCTGTGTATTTCCCTTTCAAATCCTATAAGTCCGCCAAAAAGCACGGATAGAAGTATGCGTAAGGTAACTGTCCAGATCGATATCATGCTGTTTTGCCTCCATGTTCATGTCTTGCCCCGGAGGGCTCAGCCGTCAAATAGAGGTCCGACCTTTCCCCGGCGTTGAAAAGCGCCTCGCCTGACGCGGCGGTCATAGCCGCGTTATCAGTGCAGTATTCTCCGGGGGGCAGACAGAGATCCACGCCCTCTCTTGCGCACCTCTCGCTTATCCGCTGCCGCAGGGCTCTGTTATTTATCACGCCGCCGCCTGCGGCCAGGCGTTCAGCGCCGGTTGCCCGCAGTGCCATGGATATCTTCTTATCTATGACGTCTATCACCGCTTCCTGGAAAGAATAGCATATCCTGTCCTTTTCCTGTTCAGTCTTAACGGCGTCCCGCCAGTAATACATGACCGCTGTTTTAAGCCCGCTGAAACTGAAATCAATGCCCGGACTGTTCTTGAGGAGCGCCCTGGGAAAACCCGGCTTATCCCCGCCGCCGTGGCTTGCGGCCCTTCTCTCGATCACCGGCCCTCCGGGGTATCCAAGCCCCAGTATCCTGGCTACCTTATCATAAGCTTCTCCGACAGCGTCATCCAGTGTCCGGCCGATAAGCCTGAAATCGCGCAGCCCGCGGCAGTCATATATCCTGGTGTGGCCGCCGGAGATGACCATGCCCACGAACGGGAACAGATCCCTGATCCTGTCCAGCCTTTTGCCCTCCAGAAAAGCGGAGATCACATGCGCCTTGAGATGGTCCACACCGATGACCGGTATTCCCCGCGTAAAACCGATCGCTTTGGCGAACGCGACCCCCACAAGCAAAGATCCCGGCAATCCCGGACCTTTTGTCACCGCGACCAGGTCCACATCGTTCATATCCCGGTCCGCGCTTTCAAAGGTCTTTGTCAGGACCGAAAAAATATACTCGGTATGGAACCGGGAAGCTATCTCGGGCACTATCCCGCCGTACTCTGAATGAAGATGAACGCTTGATGAGACCACGCTTGACAGCACGCTGCCATCCTCGACCAGGGCCGCGGCGGTCTCATCACAAGACGTTTCTATGCCGAGCGTAATCATGTGTTTTTGTTTTTCGTACCCCCGGTCTGAAGTAACGGCCGTTTGCCATGCTCCTACCAGGGCCCCTCCGCCCGGTGTGGATCCTCCCTGTACGGAGCATGGCAAACGCCCTCATCACCTGCCGCAAACAGACCTCTGCAACACTAACTCCCCCTAATCTCCCCTGTCTCTCGCCAATTCCGACAGTGTGACGAACTGGATCCCTTTTTCCTCCATGCGCGGGACGATCTCCTGTAAAGTCTCGACCGTCACACTCCTGTCGTGCCCTATTGCCACGGCACTTCCGTTAAGACGCGCTGTCTCTACCGCTTTTTCCATGTTACGGGCAATGTCTTCCGCTTCCAGCTTATTATCGATAAAAACGTCCCTTTTTATGCACGTGATACCGGTGTCTTTCGCGATTTCCGGGCATAGAGACTCATCGGTCGTCCGGCTGTCCAGAAAAAATACACCTTTTTTCTTCAACTCCCCGAACACGATCCGTAAAACACGGGCGTCTTTCGTGGCTTTTGAACCCATGTGGTTGGACACGCCTTTTGCCCCGGGAATCGAGAGAAACGCGCTGGATATTATGTTTTTCATGGTCTCTTCATCCATATCGGCCAGGATCGTGCTATGCTCAAGACTGGCCGTCTTCCGCTCAGGTTCCATGGGCAGATGCAGAATGATCTCCATGCCGCTCTGCCCGGCGAAAACACACACCGCCTTTGAATACGGCGTATCCGGGAGCACTGCCAGGGTCAGAGGTATTCCCATTGCCTTAAGGCCCGCGAGATTTTTTCTCGTATATCCGAAATCGTCCAGGACGAGCGCCAGTTTTGGAAGGCCTCTTCCGTGTTCATGCAGCTCCTCTGCCCGGCCCTTCTCTTCCCCGCGCATATCTTCAGACAGGATCCTTGACACAATGACCGCGGACGCGATGATAATAAGAACCGCGAATATTACTGATAGCCAGGTATATTTTCTCATCCTTCCGATGCTTCTTCTCCGGACAGGCTGTCCGTCCTGTAATCCTCGAAGACCCTGAAACCTTTAAGAACGTTGATCGCGGCTGACAGCTGGCTGTCATATCCTCTGTCTTCCGGCTCAACCGTTCCTCCCTTATCCGGCCCGTCTTCCTTTATCCTTTCCCCTTCCCCTTCATCCCCCGTTTCTTTGTCCTTCATCTTTTTTGTTTTTTCCTTTTCCCTTGCCTCGCCCTCAAAATACTTCACGTGAATATCAGGATCAATGCCTTTGTCCCTCAGATTTTTACCTGACGGCGTGAAATAAGCGGCGGTCGTTATGCGTATCGCCGACCCGTCATTAAGCGGCACGACCGTTTGAACGGAACCCTTTCCAAAAGTCGGGACCCCGACAATGACCCCTCTTTTATTGTCCTTGATCGCTCCCGCCAGGATCTCCGAAGCGCTGGCCGAACCCCTGTCAACAAGGACGATCATGTTAAGGCCGGGAAAAACCGGTTCCCTCTCTGACCTGAATTCGACCCTCTTCTCCGGGTCCCTTCCTTCAGTATAAACTATCATCCTGCCGGGTTCCAGAAAATAGTCCGCCGCTTCCACTGCCGCATCCAGCAGCCCTCCGGGATTGTTCCGCAGATCAAGAATAACGCTCTTCGCTCCTTTGCCGGCAAGCATTTCCATGGATCTCTTCAGATCTTCAGGTGTCCTCTGCTGGAATTCGATAAGCTTGATATAACCGATCTCTCCCTCCAGTATCCCGGCATCCGTGATACTCTTGAGTTTTATGACCGCGCGGGTTATTTCAAGATCCAGCGCATTGTCCACACCCTCCCGTAAAACAGTGATGTTGACCTTTGTGCCCGGCTCGCCTCGAAGCATTTTCACCGCGTTATCAAGCATCATGTCCCTGACCGCCTCTCCGTCGATCCGGACTATCCTGTCGCCTGCCTTTATACCCGCTGTGAACGCCGGGGTATCTTCTATCGGTGCGATCACGGTCAATATGCCCTCTCTTATGCCTATCTCGATCCCCACTCCTCCGAATTCTCCCTTTGCCTCTTCCGTGATCTCTTTAAAACTTTCCGGGTCAAGGAACTGACTGTAGCCGTCAAGAGTGCCGGTCATCCCTCTTATCGCTCCATATATCAGGTCTTTAACCTTTACCGGCTCCACATAATCGGTGCTTATAAGCGTAAGCGAATCCGCCAACAGCTGGACCTGTTCAAAAAGCCCGCTGTTTTCATCGACAATACTGCCATCCTCCGCCTGTACCATAAAACCAGCCGCTAAAAAAGCCGCTGCCAGGATCGGCAAAAATACCTTCCATCTTCTTCTCATAAACCTCTCTTCACAATGAAAAACGAACTACTCAAGTTTCTTCCGCAGCATCTCGTTGGCCAGCTTCGGATTGGCCCTGCCCCCGGAGAGTTTCATCACCTGCCCCACAAGAAAACTTACGGCGTTCTGCTTCCCTTCCTTGAAATCATTGACCGATCTTTCGTTCCCCGCGATAACTTCCGTGATAATGCCCTCTAACACGCTTTCATCAGAGACCTGTTCAACCCCTTTTTCCCTGACTATATCCGCCGGCTTCCTGCCCGTGTCTATGCAGTCCCTGAGCACGTCCTTGGCGGCAAGACCGCTTATTGTCCCGTTTTTGGTCATCCCGATTATTTCGGCAAGGTCAGCGGCCCTGATGTTCAGTCCGCTGATATCCGTATTGCGTTCGTTCATATGCATCATTATCTCGCCTTTCAGCCAGTTGCACACAGCCTGAGGATCGT
>DAOVKF010000114.1 GCA_030631915.1 Candidatus Omnitrophota bacterium | reverse complement strand
GATATAACAAGGGGTAGGTCATGGAAATGGATCTTGGCGGTGTGATCGAAAAGATAAAACAGGAAGGCGTTGAAAAGGCCGAAGAACAGGCAAGGGATATAATCAGCAAGGCGGAAGCCGGCGCGGAAGAGATCTCCCGGTCAGCGGAGCGGCAAAAACAGGAGATATTGAAACAGGCAAGGGAGGAAGCCGGAAGGACCCGGACTAACGGTGAAAGCGCGGTGAAACAGGCGGCCAGGGACGTGATCATCTCCCTGGAAGCGCAGATAGCGGCGCTTTTAAAGACTGTTGTAAAAAAAGAGGTTTCCGACGCACTTTCATCCGACGTGATAAAAGATATTATCATAAAGCTGGTGACTCACTGCGCGGAACGCGGGGATTTTGATCTTGAGATACTTTTAAGTGAGCAGGACAAGAAAAACCTGAGGGACGTTCTGGAAAACGCCCTGCAGAAGGAGCTTAAAAAGGGAGTGACCTTCAAGGTGTCTCCTGCCGTGAAAAGAGGATTCCGGGTAGGCGAGAAGAACAGGAATCTGTATTACGATTTTACCGATGACGCGATCGCGGAAGCCTTTTACTTTTATCTTAATAAAAAGGTGAAAGAGATATTAAACTCCGGCCTGGAAGATGTGCGGTAAATACTATTATCTGGCGGCGTCTCTGCCTTATCTGCGCTTTGGCGGGAAAAGCCTCATGACAAAGGATTCTTTTTTTGAAGAATGCCGGAAATGGCTCGGCCCGGGGGATATAGAGACAGTCCTTGGCGTGGACCTGAAGGATCCGTGGATCAGGCATGGGGACCCGCCCGTGGTGAGGGAATGGAAGGCGTTTGACCTGGAGTTGAGGACCGCGCTTGCCAACACCAGAAAAAAGAACAGTCTTGCCGTAAAAAGCGAGATCCCCTGGTTCTTAAAGGACGCCCTGGCGCAAAAAGACCCGTTATCAAGGGAGAAAGCGATAGAAAAGGCCAGATGGGATTTTATTTCAGGGGAGGAATACAGATACATGTTCGACATGAGCCTGCTTGTCATTTATTCTCTCAAGATACAGATACTGGAAAGACTGGCCGCGTTCGAACACGAGAAGGGAAAAAGGACGTTCGATAAGCTTTGCGAGGTAGAAGATGGACAAACAGATCGGTGAGATCCGGGCTATTAACGGAAATATGATAACTGTCGGGTTTGAAGGACATATCAGACAGAACGAAGTCGCGTATGTCATCGAGAGGGAAAAGAGGCTGAAAGCGGAAGTCATTAAAATACAGGGGAACATGGCTTTCCTGCAGGTCTTTGAACATACAAAAGGGCTGAAGATCGGCGACAAGGTGGAGTTTTCGGGAAAGATGCTTTCAGTACAGCTGGCTCCCGGCCTGTTGTCCCAGATATATGACGGTCTGCAGAATCCGCTTCCCGAGCTTGCCGAATCTTTCGGGGTCTTTCTTCCGACAGGGGAGGAATTGGACGCGATCTCCCTGGAAAAGCAGTGGGAGTTTACGCCATCCGCGAAAGAAAAAGACACGGTCACGGCCGGAGATATTCTTGGATATGTCCCCGAAGGCATATTCCGGCACAGCATAATGGTGCCGTTCTATCTTCGCGATGAGTATGAGGTCCTGGAGATCGCCGGGCATGGCAGGTATCCGGTAACGGACAGGATCGCGGTCCTGAAAGACAAAAGCGGGGATACCCGGGAAGTCACGATGATGTTCGAGTGGCCCGTAAAGATGCCGATTGACGCGTATAAGGAGAAAATGCAGGCCCGGGACCCTCTGGTCACGCGGATCAGGGTGATCGACACCATGGTCCCGGTCGCTAAAGGCGGAACATACTGTATACCCGGTCCGTTCGGGGCGGGAAAGACCGTTCTGCAGCAGCTTACCAGCCGGCACGCGGAAGTGGACATAGTAGTGATAGCGGCCTGCGGGGAAAGAGCGGGAGAGGTCGTTGAGACACTGAGAGAGTTCCCGAAGATAACGGATCCCCGCACCGGAAAATCCCTGATGGAAAGGACAATAATCATATGCAACACGTCGTCGATGCCGGTCGCGGCCAGAGAGGCTTCCGTATATACGGCCGCCACTCTCGCGGAATATTACAGGCAGATGGGGCTTGACGTCCTTCTTCTGGCGGATTCGACTTCGCGGTGGGCGCAGGCGATGAGGGAGATTTCCGGCCGTCTGGAAGAGATACCCGGCGAGGAGGCTTATCCCGCGTATCTGGAGTCCCGTATCGCGAGTTTTTACGAAAGATCGGGCTTGGTCCGGCTCAATAGCGGGGAGACAGGATGCCTGACCATAGGGGGAACGGTAAGCCCGGCAGGAGGGAATTTCGAGGAACCCGTGACACAGGGGACGCTTAAGGTCGTCGGCGCTTTCCACGGCCTGTCCAGGGAAAGGTCCGAGGCCCGCAGATTTCCGTCGATCGATCCGCTCGAGAGCTGGAGTAAATACCGCAGTTTTATAAAGAGGGACCTTGTCGATATCGCGAGGGGAACGCTGTTCAAAGGGGAAGAAGTGCGTCAGATGATGAAGGTCGTGGGGGAAGAAGGGACCTCCATCGACGATTACGTGACATATCTGAAGAGTGATTTTCTGGACAGCGTGTATTTACAGCAGAACGGGTTTGACAAAGTCGACGGCGCGACCTCGCAAGAACGCCAGAAATACGTGTTCTCCAGGATCGCGGAGATACTGGAAGCAAATATCCCGTTCGACGACAAGGCCGCGGCCAGAAAGTTTTTTTACGATCTGAGACACAGGTTCATAGACTGGAATTATAAACCCTGGGATTCGGACGAATTCAAAAAGCAGGAAGAAGAGATAAACGCGATGTTGAAAGGCGCGGGGAACAATGAGGAAGATCAGCACCAGGATAACTAATATTGTGGGGAATGTCGTGAGCGTGGTAGCGGACGGCATAGCGTATGAAGAGCTGGCCGTGCTGCTGACGTCAAGGGGCAGGTCTCTGGCCCAGGTCATACGGCTTGACGGCGACATGGTATATTTGCAGGCTTTTGCCGGCACCAGCGGTATTTCCACGGGGGATGAGGTGAGGTTTCTGGGGCACCCCATGAGGGTGGGGTTTTCCGAAGACATGATGGGGAGGATATTTAACGGAAGCGGGATCCCGCGCGACAATGGCCCCGAAATAACGGACAATTTGATAGATATCGCGGGTCCGCCTGTGAATCCTTACAAACGGGTCATACCCAGGAACATGGTAAGGACGAATATCCCCATGATAGACGTCTTTAATTCCCTGGTCGAGTCGCAGAAACTGCCGATATTTTCGGTGTCAGGAGAACCGTATAACGAACTCCTGGCCAGGATAGCCCTGCAGGCAGAGGTCGATGTGATCCTGCTGGGCGGCATCGGGCTCAAGTATGACCAGTTTATGTATTTTAAGAATACGCTGGAGGACGGCGGCGCGTTGAGCCGGTCCATATTCTTTATCCATACCGCGGCGGATCCTATCGTGGAAGGCCTGATGGTCCCTGATCTCACTCTGGCCGTGGCTGAAAAGTTCGCGCTTCACGGGAAAAAGGTCCTTGTGCTGCTTACCGATATGACGAATTTCGCGGACAGCCTTAAGGAAATAGCCATTACCATGGAGCAGGTCCCGTCGAACAGGGGGTATCCGGGGGACCTGTACACTCAGCTTGCCATGAGGTATGAGAAGGCCGTGGATTTTTCAGAGGCAGGGTCTATCACGATCCTCGCGGTCACCACCATGCCCGGGGATGATGTCACGCATCCTGTGCCGGATAATACCGGATATATAACCGAGGGGCAGTTTTACCTGAAAAACGGCAGGATCGAACCTTTCGGCTCGTTGAGCAGGTTAAAACAGCAGGTGAACAAGGACACAAGGAAGGATCACAGGGCCATTATGGACGGTATGATACAGCTTTACGCTCAATACAGGGAAACCGAGGAAAAAAGAGCCATGGGTTTCAGGATGAGTGAATGGGACCGGAAGCTTCTGAAATACGGCGGGCTTTTTGAGACGCGGATGATGGACCTGAGCGTCAACGTGCCTTTGGAGGAAGCCCTGGATAATGGGTGGAAGATACTGGGCGAATGTTTTAAACCCGAGGAAACGAACTTCAGGACCGACTTGATCGAGGAATTCTGGCCGCCGCGCGACGGACAATGATCTGACATGGCGAAAATAAGGCACACCAAAGGTGAATTAAGAAGACAGAAAGAGGCGCTGAAAAGATACAACCGGTATCTGCCCACCCTGCAGCTGAAAAAACAGCAGCTCCAGGTTGAGGTAAACAGCATACAGCGTTGTCTTGACAAAGAGATCGAAAAGACGGAAGAACTCAAACGGGAAATATACGGGTGGGTGGCAGTGTTCGGCGAAGACGCGGGGATCGGTAAACTGGTCGGTCTGGAAAAAGTGGTGACGGAAAAAGGCAACATCGCGGGCACGGATATCCCTGTTTTCAGGGGAATAGAGTTCAGGGAAGAGGAGTATGACCTTATCACGGCCCCTTTATGGGTGGATTCCGGCATAGACGCGGTAAAAGAGATGACGACTTTGAACGTCAGGAGCAGGATATTCAGGAGACAGCTTGAGCTCGTGCGGGAAGAATTAAGGACCACGACCCAGAGAGTCAATCTTTTCGAAAAGGTGATGATCCCGCGGGCCCGCGAGAACATAAGGAAGATACGGATATTCCTGGGCGATCTGCAGACCGCGGCTGTGGTGACCGGGAAGATCGCGAAAGCCAAGATACACGGGAAGTAAAGCGGACAGGTGACGCGGATATGATACAAAAGATGAAAAAAATAACGCTTATGGTCTCTGATAAAGAGAGAGACCGGTTCCTTTCCGTTTTAAGGGGAGCCGGGGTCGTGCATATCCGGCGGATAAAAGAACCCGCGGCCGAGAGCCTGGCGCTGACCGATAAACAGCTCCTGAAAGTGGATAGGGCACAGACGATCCTCGCCGCTTATAAAAACGCGAAGCGCCGGAACAGCGCGGTATGGAAAGAGAACCTGGTCATGGAAAAGGCGGAGG
>DAOVKF010000035.1 GCA_030631915.1 Candidatus Omnitrophota bacterium | reverse complement strand
TCTTCCTGGACAGTGGCCACGCCGAAAACAGAGGCTTTGAACTTTTTCCCTTTAAGCAGGCGCAGGCATTCGCTGACCGCGAACGCTCCGGCCCGGTCGTCAAAACCTCTTCCCGCGGCCCTTGTGCCTTTGAGCTTATCGAACCCTACGGCCGGCACGGCCGGATCGCCGATACTGATCATTGAAAGGGTCTCTTTTTTGTTCTTAGCGCCTATGTCTATCCACATGTTCTCTATTTTTTCCACTTTTTTACGCTCTTCTCCCGCCTGTAGATGCACGGGCTTCCTTCCGACTATGCCGAACACGTCGCCTTTCTTAGCTTTTATCCACACTCTCTGGCCCGGCACCAGGTGCAGGTCTATTCCTCCTATCGCGGAAAAGTAAACGTAGCCCTCGTTATCCACGTATTTTACCATGTACCCTATCTCGTCTATGTGCCCGGCGAGCATGACCCTGGGCCGGCCTTCGGTGTTCATCGCCCCCGTGGTATTGCCGTGGACGTCCACTGCCACGCTGTCCGCGGACATGGCCGTCCTTTTTTTCCAGACCTTAACGGCCTCGCCTTCAAACCCCGAAGGGCTGTGGCTGTTTATCAGTTTCTGCAGAAAATCGAGAGATTCCGTCCTCATTCGAACTCCTTTTTAAAAGATCCCCGTATGATACCCATATAAAACCTATTTATACGCTACTCCTTTTAACTCTTCCACGTATTGCCGGGCGGAGTGTGCCGCCACAGCGCCGTCGCCGCATGCCGTTACGACCTGGTGCAAAGGCCGTTTGCAGCAGTCACCGCAGGCGAATACGCCTTTTTGGCCGGTCCTCATGCTCTCATCCACCGTGATCCTGCCGCTTTTGTCAAGCTGCAACACCCCTTTGAGAAACCCGGTATTGGGCTCCCAGCCGATGAAAATGAACACGCCGTCACGCGGGAGGTCTTTCAGTTCACTGGTTTTAAGGTTCCTGACCACGACCTTTTCCACCCTGTCTGTGCCCGCGATCTCTTCCACCACGGAATCCCATTCAAACACTGTGTTTTCACAGGCAAAGACCCGTTCCTGCAGTATTTTCGCGGCCCTCAACCTGTCACGGCGGTGTATGACCGTGATCTTTTTAACGAGTCTGGCGAGAAACATCGCCTCCTCGATCGCGGCGTCTCCTCCGCCGACAACCACGATGTCCTTATCCCTGAACAAAGCCCCGTCACAGGTAGCGCAGTATGAGACTCCCATGCCGCTGAACTTATCCTCTCCCGGCACTTCCAGCTTTCTGGGCCGCGCGCCGCTCGCCACTATCACGGAAAGGGCCTTATGCGTCCCGGAATCCGTTTCGATCCGCCACACAGGCGCGCCTTTTTCCTCCACCGCGGATATTTTGGTCACGGTCTCGTCCAGCCGGTTCGATCCAAACGCCTTTGCCTGCTTTTCGATAGCGTTTATCAGCTCAAACCCGCCTGTTCTTTCAATGCCCGGGTAGTTCTCTATCATGTCCGTCATGGTGGCCTGCCCCATCACTGAGAGGCTTCTCAGCAAGAGCGTGTTCATGCGCGCCCTTGAGGCGTACAGTCCGGCCGTAAGCCCGGCCGGCCCCCCGCCTATAATAATGATATCATAAAGCTCGTTCATGATCCGTCCTTACTCAGTCCCTTTCCCCGAATATCCCGGTCCCTATCCTCACCATTGTCGCTCCCTCTTCAATGGCCACCCGGTATGAATTGGACATGCCCATTGACAGGCAGCTCATCTCAAGGCCGGATATATCCTGACCAGCGATCTCGTTGAATATTTTCCGGGTCTCCCGGAAATACGGCCGTGCGTTTTCAGGGTCCCCGGAAAACGGCCCCATTGTCATAAGGCCCCGGACCTTTATGTTCGGCAGCATGGCAATTTTTCTTATCAGGTCTCCGGCCTTTTCAGGGAAGACTCCGTATTTCTGTTCTTCCCTGCCGCTGTTTATCTCGACCAGCACAGGCATCACCCTGCCCGTGTCCCGGCTGCTTTTATCCACTTCTTCCGCCAGGCTCAGGCAGTCGATGGTCTCGATCATGTCAAATATCCGGACCGCTTTTTTTACTTTGTTCCTCTGCAAATGCCCTATGAAATGCCATACGGCGTTGTGTCCGATCACGGCGAACGCTTCCTCCGCCTCGCGGACATAATTTTCGCCTATGGCCGTTACACCGGCTTTAACGGCCGCCAGGATCTCTTTTGGGCTCCTTGTCTTGGCCGCGGCCACGAGTTCGACATTACCCGGAAGGCTTTCCAGTACGCTTTTCACGTTATCTCTTATGGAAGTTTCGCGCGTGTGTTCCACGGGGGGTCCCGTTCCCATTACTTATCACTCACCTGACGGAAATATTCTGAGGTTTTCTGCTCTTACTGTGATCCCTGGGTTCCCGGATCACCTTCATTTCATCCAGCTTGTTCATCTGCTTTAACCTTTCATATATGGTCAGCCAGACGCATTCCAGGTCCTTATCCACTTCGCACTTCCCGTCTTTCGTGCCCCCGCACGGGCCGTTGATAAGCCCTTTGGGGCATCTTGTGACCGGGCAGATACCGCCGGTAACCGCCAGCATGCAGTCGCCGCATAATGAACACCTCTGCCTGAACTCTCTCTCCCGCAATGTATACTTCGCGATCTCGCCCTGGAACAGGGTGTCGTTTCCGGGGAACACCTTGCTCCCTTCTATTGTTTCCGCGACAGCCTGGGTCCCGCCCCCGCACGCGAAAGAGACAAGGGCGTCCGCGGACTTGATCTCATTTATGTGTTTTCTGTAAAAGCGCTTGATCTCCACGATACTGCACGCCGGGTCGAGAACCACCGTGCCTGTAACGGTCTTCCCTCGCTCCACGAGCAGTTTTTTCATCTTTTTTAACTCTTCCTCTCCCCCGGTCCTGCAGATAGTCGCGCAGATATTGCACCCTATCAGAAATATCTTTTTATCGTTTTTCACGTATTCGATTATATCGGAAAAGGGTTTCTGGCTTGTGATTATCATGGCCGCTCCTTAACGATGCGCTGAGACGCGGATCCCGGAAAATGTTCGAAATGTATTATATAGTGGAACACGTTATTAGGCAAGCCTCTTTCTCCGCGGGCCGGTGTCAGGGGCCCTGGCCGCGTATCATCGGATATTAGGCCGCTGACAGTATTGACTCGTAGTTCTCCATTTCTTCCCTTAACGCCTCGCAATCTATTGGTTTGATGTTCGGAAAGAACAGATAGATAACCGCTCCGGTCCTGTCATCTTTGAGCATCCTGATCTCACCCAGGCTGCCGGGCACACTCTTCCCGGCGCTTAACTCGATCAACGCCAGCAGCAGCTGCGACACTATGCCTCTGCCTTCTATCATCCGGACCAGTTTTGGGGCTTTTTCTTCATCCGACAGCAGTTCCTTTTCACTATCCGTCAGTTGAATCGGTCCGGTAGCGCCTACATATATCCGGTTACCGGCTATACCGGCGCCGAACCTGTCTCTTACCATGCCCATTACCCCGGTAAGCGACGTCTTTTCCTTATCGTCTTTAGAGATGATATCCACGTTATTCATGTCAAGATACTTATCAAGCCCGGCCGCTTTCATGCATTTCTCGAGATCTTTACTATTTTTTATATTATCGTTTCTCACTCTCACGTGTATGAACCGGGACACCTTCTCCTTCACTTCTTTCCCGTCGATCCCCAGGTTCTTTATGGTATCCGCGATGAACAGCAGATCCGCCAGATCATGCACGGGTACGCTTATGTATCTGCCGTTTTCGCCGTTGATAAAACCGGCGGCCGGGGCGCTCATAGTGTATCCCCGGACAATCTCATCGTGCCATTGGCTCATCCTCATATCATAGGCGCTTTTTCTCAGAAGGCCGAGCGTCTCAATAGGCGATGTATCGGTTATTACGCGTAATATCCCTTTCCACTTCTCACGGGATTTACCGTCAAGTTTTATGATTTCATCGAAATCCTTTTGCGCTTTCCTGCGATCCAGTTTTCGAACCTCCGGATACATCAGATCAACAATATCCTTTTTCGCTGTTTTGACAAAATCCGTTACTATTTCCTGAAATTCATCGAATTTCGCGAGGTCTAAAGCGTCTCCCTCCCCGATGAGCCCTGCTTCCCTGAGCGCTGTTTCATCCAGAATAGCTCCGATAAGTTTCACGCAAGATCCAGCCCCTGCGGGTTTTGCCGTATCGCCGATGGTTTTATCGAAAAACTCTTTCTGCATTTTCTCCCGGTCGGAAACGTTTTCCAGGCTTACTATTTTTACCTTCCTCTTGAGGACGGCATTCACCGCTCCCTCCAGCGTGTGGATATACCCGTTATGTGTCAGGTGATTATAGATATTCGACGGGATACCTATCGCGACTTGAAAATCCTTTTTTGATGATAGCTCTGATGTATGTTGCGAAGATTTTTTCTCCTTCGAATCACCTGAAATGTCGGTTCCCTTACTCCTTGCTTTTCTAAAATGACGAATTATTATATGAAAAAGATTAAAAATACCAAGACCTATGAACATATACAGAAAAAAAGTAACAATTTCTCCCCATTTATCCGCTTTACCCGCGCTCTCCAAACTGTCTTTCCCGCTTGATGAAATAAAAGAAGAAAGACTATAACCTTTTTCATTTAATAAGTTTATCAAAGGACAATGGCCTGCGCCTACAATAACTGCCACTATAGTCCGGGGAGATTCTCCAACGAATTCATCTATCTGGTTCGCTATGTCTTTTTCTCTAAAAGGAGCGACTTTTAGGATTACGTTAAAACTTTTCTGCAATTGCATAGACATACCGAGGTCCAATTTCTCCAGGCGGATCCCCTTTTTAGTAGCTTCTATGATCAGTGCTTCCAACAATGCTAAATATGTATCTTTCGTATTGATTTCTTCCCTGATCTTTAAATTACTAAAATCTCTTTTTTTATCCCAACAATACTGGAACTCCTGCTTTACAAAATCACTTTCTGTCCTCCCTTTCAGTTCTTCCAAAGCAGCCGGCGTCCTTTTATCAAGTAACCCATTGACTCTCCCTATCACGCTCTTTCGTATTCTTAATGTCAGAGCTACGTAGTCCAAAAATTTCTTTTCCGCTTCTTTATTTGTGAATCTCTGCTCACGAATGTCATAATGCGGAGCCAGCTCTTCTATCGGGAAAAACCTCATGTCAGGGCTATTTTCCAGCAAAATTACGGCCGGTTTATTTACTGCTCTGGCTTTATCAATAATTTCATCTAAATCGAACCGTATCTCTTCGAAAGCCTCCTTAGTGCTATGCGCCGTTAATATTAGATTAATATCGGATTTTTCGTCTTGATTATAGCTGAAAGTTCGACCTTCGATAGTTACTTTATTATTATGAAAATGCACCTTGTTATCTTCTCTTATACCTGGCTCACAGGCGGGTAATGCCAGCATGGCAACCGCTGCCAGTACACCCCCAAGAAACGTCCTGCGACTCATGCCTTTATGGCGTGAAATCGGTAAAGGATACTCAACGGCATCCCGGTTTATCAGGAGGTGCAAGAAAATCAGATTCAATAAAAAACCAAGAGTCAGTATGTTCCATAAACCAGAGGTATACAAAAATGCTCCTGTTACCGCAGTTGCAATAGTTAATCCGACAACATTCTTACTAAAAAGAACTGCCCTCCCTCTAAAATAATGTGGTATCCAGTAAGTCAAAGCAGCAACTAAAGTAGCAATAACAACTGCCTGGGTGCCATTAATGGGTTCCATTAGGAATGTCTGTACAGCGCCCCCTGAGGCAAACGCCACCAGCGGCTCAAGCCACCACGCAACCCAGCTCATATAGGTGCGGTTGGCAAACCATGAGCCTCCTTTTCCTCCACTCTCCGTCAAATCTTCCTTTAGAACCATAACCTCTCCAGGGAACTCAGTGGTCTTTACAAGCTCACCGTAGGCATTGTACTCCCTCTGTGTCTTTACCACACCCTCTTCATCATAAACAGGCGCGCCTTTAAGCATGCTCTTCTGTCCCGGCGTACCGGCGTCTTTTGGCTCCATCAGTTCGGGGTGATGCCGTTCAATGAATTTCTCAAGCTGCTTGAGTTGTTCGGACAGACGTTTGGCCGAAGAAGTCTGATCATCTGTGGCTGCGGCTAAATTCCAGAAGTCACCGCCTGTGAATCCTAATCCCTCGAGCATTTTCAGCGTTTTATCGAATTCCATGGAAATGCTGGGGTATTCTTCCAGAGCGATCGTTAATCCCATGGAATCGGCGCGGGATTTGGCCCGGGTAAGCAGTCTCTGGCAGGAACCGAATTTCGGGTAATAATGAGCCGCGATATAGTCGACTTTTCCTTCCAGATGCTGCCACAAGTCCGGATAAGTAACCGCGTTAAATCCCCCCGTAATGAGCAGGTTCGGAGCGTACTCGCGTATGGCGCGGCTGACTTCGTCCAGATAGGCCACTATATCCTTCAGCGGTACCGGTTTATCCCGTACATCAGGATCAGTAAGCTTATGCCAGCCGCCTCCTTCACCCGGACTGAGGATCCATTCAAATTCATTTCCCAGATCGACGATTTTCCAGGCGGGATGTTTGCCGAACTCCCTGGCAAGAGGAATGACAAACCTGTCAATGAACTCTTTCCGTATTTCAGGGTCGGTAAAGATGGCGCGTCGCCCCTGGACCCACACTCCGTTGACCTCTCTCGGTTTGCCGGCGATAAGGTAATCGACTAACGTGAACTCGACCGCGATCCCGTATTTCGCGGCCAGGTCCAGAAAAGTCCTGACATCTCTCCGGAAGACGTCATCATAAGCCGCTACGTGGCCGTTCCTGTCCAGCACGGCCCGGCCATCGTCTAACAGCCAGACGCGTAACTTCCTGATCCCCGTCTTCTGGATTTGCCTGAATTCCCGGTCCATACGGCTCTTGTAAGCTGACACACCGACAGGATTCGGGAACCATGGTTTAACGAGCCCGTGCCCGAACGCGTACCCGTATTTATCCATGACCCGCCAATTGGCGCCGGGAAGCGTAACACGCTTGCCGTTCCAGTACAATCCGTCGGGTTTAAGCACAAGATCTATCTCTCTCCGGGCCGCGGGAGAAGTGAGCGATTCCGGTGCTTCTGCTTTTTTCTTCTCCACGGTGATCACGGGAAGCGGCTCACCCGGCATTGTTGAAACTCCTTTGCCCGGTCCGCTGACAGCGATCTTTCCAAGGACTATATCACCTGAAAAACTTCTCTGACCGGTGAACTTCAACCCCAGAAGACGGGTCTTCTTCGTCAAACTCCGCTTGAACGTGTGGCTGATCAGTATCCTGCCGGCTTTGTCGATCCTTACCTCAGGGCCGTATTCCGATCCCCACGTCCTGTCTTCCTTGGCAAACCACTGCACGGTATTTCCCACAAAACCTTCGGGAACTATCAGCTCGACAGTAGCGGTCCTGTTGTACAGGTCCCGGTATCCTCTCCCCAGGCCCGGTATGTTGCTGTAAAGAAGCTCCAGAAACACCTCACCCTGGCTATTACCGGGCTCTCTGCGGTTAAGTTCCAGATTCACCACCGTGCCGTCCCGGGCGTCGTCATAATAAACATCCCTGGCCGCTAACGTGCTCTCATGAGTCTGTAACTTCCATGGCGCGTCAGAAGATATTAGCATCTCCGGCTTTGTCTTAACTTTTTCATCCCGGGTTTTGACGGTCTTTTTCTTCTTTTTCTCCGGCTGTTTCTTTACAGCGGCTTCCGGAGCCCTGCCTATCTGCATCTCATGGACCTTGATATCGCCGCGGAACTCTTTACCCCCCCACTTTATCCCCAGCAGCCGTGTCCTGGCTGATAACCGGCGATTGAAAGTCTGAGTGACGGTCTGTTTTCCCGGCCTTTCCACGTAATAACTCGCTCCGTATTCCGAGCCCCAGTGACGGTCTTCTTTTGTGAAAAGCTGTATCCAGCCGCCCACAAATCCTTCAGGTATATCCATTGTCACTGAAACCGTCTGCCCCTTCAGATCGGCATGGCCGGCCGGCATGCCCGCCGGAGGGCTGTAAAGCAGGTCTAGAAATATCTCGGCCTGGCTGTGCCCGCTTTCCCTGCTATTAAGATCAAGCTCGACTATATATGTATCGCTTTTCTCGTCATAGCACGCGTCAACCGCGCCAAGTGTGGAAGCATGCTGCTGCAGGCGCCACGGACTATCAACGGGTATTACGATCGATCCGGCCTTTGCCGCCGGAAGGGTCTCAACGCCTTTTTCTTCAAATACTTCCGCGACAGGCGTGTCCTGTTCATGCGTCTTTTCTTCTGTCACGTCTCCGGCAGCCGGCGCCGCGGGTATTCTTATTCGCAGTGCCTCTCCGTCAACCGGCCTATTAAAACAATCAAAACGAACTATCAAACGGACATTGCTTAAGTCGCCTTCCGGGAGCGTAAAGGTACGCGGTATCCAGGTATCGCTGAAATTGTGGCCTGTCCAACCGCCTATCGGGCTCCCATCAACATATGTGATACTTCCTTCGCTGTCTACCCGGACCAGCCCAATCCATACACCGTTCCCTCTGTGGATCGGGCCCGTGAATTCCTCAGCAGCGTTTACATCAAAAGTTATTGATCCCCCTCCCGGGTAACTGTTCGCGCCGAAATCAAAAAGAACCTGTCCGAATCTTTCCGGCCCCGTGTGCTCTTCTTCAGGCACATTTATATCTATCACCCATGCGGAAGTTTTGCTGTCCCATGTAACCTGCCTGACAGCCCGGGTGGATGAACTTATTGGACTCTGCGTTATCTCATATCTATCGGACAGGGTCTCCTGTCTATCGGCCAGGGTCTCCTGCACGGGTTTAAGCACGTATACTTCGTGCTCCGGTTCTTTATGCTGGAACCAGGAATAAAGCATCGCCATTATCAAGCCTGCGAGAAGCGGCCCTAAAATAAATCCGATGATTTCGATTTTTTTGCTTAACGAAACAGGCTTGATCTTCGCTTCATCTTTCCCGGCTTCGTCTCTTTGTAACGCCTTTTTACCGTATACTTTTAAATAATGTCGCACAATAACAGCGCCTATCACAACTACTGCGATTGCCGCGAATATCCCGATCCCCACTCCGACCTGCTGCAAAATGGAAGGCAGCTCCTCCGCGATAAATCTGCCGCTACTGTCTTTAAAAGGTGAAAAAGCCATAGCGGCGGCCGGCCATAATCCAACCGCGCCCGCCAAAGAGTATGCGATAACGCCGGCCCCGATAGCGGAAATAACCTCTATGGGGGACCTGCCTTTTTCCCCCCAATCCGCGCCAAAAGCTCTCGTAGTACGTATTGACGGCTCTTCAGTGATCACCGGTGGTTGTTCTTCTTTTTTTACTGTCTCCCTTTTGCCGCTTTTTACCTCTTTCGGCCCCATGGTCACAGGCCCGGTCAAGCTCTCTTCCGTGACAACCCTGGCCTTTATTTTCTGAATGAACGACTCGACGGATGATCTTATCTCAGGTATTCTTTCCCAGTATGCCGGCAGCCCCTTTGCCCGAAGCCTGGCAATAATCTTCTGCTCCAGCTTTTTAACGTCCCTCTTACTTTTCAAGCCGCCTTCAAAACTTCTGATAACGCCTTCCAGGAATGTTTCAGAACTCATGCGTTCCAAAAATCCTTCCTCAGAGGTCCGGGTTCCTGCTTTAACGTCAATTAAAGGCGCGGCTTCACTCTGCATTCCCATGACAGCGGTTCTTTTGGCTAATACGCGTTTATACTTCTCCGTGATCTCCGTTCGGCGGGGGATGCCGTCTTCGTCTTTTTTTATTGCCAGAACCGGGTTTCCGTCTAAAACAACGATAGAGGTGCCGTTTATTACCCTGACTTCCAGTCCTTCCCGGAGCATCCGCATGAAGACCGGCGGTTCCAGGGGCTTATCAGGCATTGACTCCCACTGTTTTTCATTGGCCTTGCGGAATGTTTCATATGCTTTAGCATAGAGTGCGCCCAGGTCATCCCATTCAGATATTATTTCTTCCCAATTTTTCTTATCATCAAATCCGGTCAAACCGCTGGTGATCAACATGATCTCAATGAATCTGGACAGATCGTCTTCCGTCCTGTCCGAATGAAAATACGCCTGAACAGCTATCTGGTATCTGCCCGAATCCAGCAGCCGCTGGTAAGGCTTTTTCCGGCCCGTCAAGACCGCTATATACGGCCGTTCTTTGCCTTTCTCGAATTTCGGCGCTATCACCAGGTAAGAGAGCCCTTTATCCTTCATGAGATGAGTGAGCCCCTCGGTATGAAACCCTCCGGTGATCAAAGCCGCCACGCGTTTGCCCTCGGCTCTCATGCGTTGCACCGTATTCTCTATCATCGTCAGGTCTCGTCTTTCGGCGGTCTCGTAAAAATCTATCGCTGAGTCCAGGCCGGATAACATCGCGCCCGTATCGCAACCCTTTTCCATGGATACGCCGTATTTCGCGCATTTTTCCCTCACGAACGCGGCAAACTTCCCGGCGTCGTATTTTTCTCGCCGTGATTTTAACAGCTCAAGGTCCCGCGTCGACAGCTCCACGTTATAAAGACCCTCGAGCATACTCGCCATGACCGCGATCTCGTAAAGCTCGCGTTCATCGTTATTCCTGTACAACTTGTCCCGCACGGTCCTCTCTACGAGCTCGACCTCATTGTATAAGTTGAATATGTCCACGGATTCATAAAGCGATATGTATCTGGCGAACATGACAACGTTATTATATTCCTTAAGGGAAATACCGTTTTTATCCGCGAGAGTTATCAGATATCCGTGAAAATTCGCGGGTGAGATCTTCTTTTCCTTGAAATCCACGCTCTTTAAAACCAGCAGTTCAAATTCCTCTTTACCCAGGTTCTCGCTCAACCTGTCTATTAACTGCTTTCTCTCAAGGTTGGCTTTATCAAATTCGATCGTCTTTTCCAGCTCGATCGATTCTGCGAGTTTCGGCATGTCTGCCAGCGTTCCCGTATCGATCCGGAACCGCTCTATAAAAGGTGTTATTCCCTGCCAGTAATCGGCAAAACTTAAACTACCTTCCTTGTGTTCCTTTCCTTTATATACGACAAACCGAAGCTCATCCGAATATACCTTTTCCTCAAGCGCTTTTATCTGTCTTTTGAAAACCCTTAGCGGGTTCATGTGCTGTTCCCGCTGTTCGATTACGCGGCAAAATCCTTCAAGGTTCTTCTGGTAAAGTTCATTATCTTCCACCCCGTAAAGGGCGATATCTTCTTCATCCCTTGTTATCTGGAAAAACTCTCCTGCCGACATACGGCCCTCTCTCATAAGGAATTCCGCTGTTTCTTTACGTATCTCTTTGTCGGGAAAAGTTTTCAATATGGAGGTATTCACGTATCCTTCGGCGCCTTCAAGGGCTATAAACCTAAGGTCATAATTTGTAACAAGGGTATCCAGAAGATTCACGAGCGAATACTGCGCTGAAAGTGACGCGTGCGCGTCCTGGAGATGGATCACGACTTCATCCTTGTCACCGGTATATGCCTCGCGCTTGTTTCCCAGGCTGTATGGGATCTTCAGGGTTTGATCGCCTGCGCCTTGAGCATGCTCGTAACGATGTTTATTGGCGTGGCCTTGAAGAGGCGCGGATGTGCCCTGTGCCCATACTATCTGCTGGTGCATAAAGATCGCGGCTACTGTTATTGATATCACTTTAAACAGGAAGGTTCTGCGCGTGTTACTGATACGTATTACCTTATTGGGATTGTCACTTTTTCGAAGATCGGATTTTTGTCGTTTTATTCTCAAGCTATACAATATTACTTCCTCTATGTTAGTCTCTTAAATAGATAAACAGTTACTTTTTATTACTATAACAAATGAGGCAGACTTTGTCAAATATTTTTTGGGAGTGTTCTGAGGGGGCAAAGCAATCTATCGGAATTATCCCCACCTATTCGTGTTAAAAATTTAAATAGGAAGTGTTACCTAAACAAACACTAAGAAGTAGTCAAATAGTTGCTGTTCTATCTATTTAATTTTTTACTTGACCGAACTAACTTTTTATGCTACTATACAAATAAGGAGTTTAAATAGCCAGTATTAAAAAAATTTAGTATCACTCAAGCAGCAAAAAAAGGAGGAAAAAATTGCTTGAACAGGTCTTTAAAACAAATCTAACGAACACGGAGGTATTGACATGAAGACATTTGTAAGAACTTTGAAGGCATTACTGCCGCTTCTTCTGGTCGCTGTGCTTTTCGCTGACCCTGCCTCAGCAGGCCCTATGGTCCCGCTGAAAGGTCCAAAAGGACTGATGAGCC
>DAOVKF010000075.1 GCA_030631915.1 Candidatus Omnitrophota bacterium | reverse complement strand
TGCTGGTCCTGTTCCTCATGCTGCCTTATACGGCGCAGGAACGGATATTTGACCTGACCGATCTTAAAAGCGGGACCACATGGGAGCGTCTTATGCTCTGGAAGGGCACCGTGAACATGGTAAAAGCGCATCCCGTCCTCGGGTTCGGCGTCAATACCTACAGCCGGAATTTTCCCGCGTATAAACCGCCCGAATATCCTGACGTGAGGTATACGCATAATTCTTACCTGCACATGGCTTCGGAAGTGGGGGTTACCGGAGCGTTGCTGTTCCTGATATTCCTGATGTCGGTCATGGTATATTCCTGGAGGGGCATATCCCTTATGGCTGACAGCCGCCAGAGGGATATCGGCGCGGGTTTACTGGCCGGCCTTATCGGTTTTTCCATGAACTGCGTTGTGGATACGCATCTTTATTCGGTCACTCTTGCGGTTTTCTTCCATCTGCTGCTTGGTTTTTGTTTTGCTTTAACGCGTCACGCCCATGAGGAATGAACCCAAAAATATTGTTGTAATGAGGACGGACCGCATAGGGGAGGTCCTGCTGTCCACAATAGCCGTGGATCGTATAAAAAAGCGTTATCCGGAAGCTCGCGTTTCTTTTGTCACGTCGGAATATGCAAAGGATATCGTCAGTGGAAGGCGGGACGTGTCGGAGATCATCACTGTCGATACCATGGATAATAAATGGTGGCTGGTAAAGGCCGTGCTTCTGGGATCATCACTGAGAAAGAGGCATTTTGACGCTGCCGTGGTTCTAAACCCGCACAGGGCCCTGCATGTTGCGTGCTTCCTGGCCGGCATCCCGGAACGTATCGGATATGACAGGAAGTGGGGTTTCCTGTTGAACAGGACGATCAGGGATGAGAGGGATAAGGGGGAAAAGCACGAGATAGAGTATACCATGGACCTGTTGAACGTGATGGGGATAGACACCGCCGCGCCGGCTCCCGAACTGCCCGTTGACAGGGAAACAGAGGATTTCATCAGTGGTTTCCTGTCCCGGAACGGCATACGTCCGGACAGGCCGCTGCTCATTATCCACCCGGGCAGCAGTAATCCCGCCAAGATGTGGCCGGCGGACAGGTACGCGGAATTGATAACCAGGTTAAGATCAAGCCTGGATTGCCAGGTGGCTGTTGTGGGGGATAAAAAAGAACGGGAACCGGCTGAAAGGGTCGTGAGAGAGTCCAAAGCGGACGTCTATGATCTTTCCGGCGAGTTCGATCTTAAGGGACTCGCGGCTTTCCTGAAGACATCCGCGCTTCTCATAACTAATGATACGGGACCCATGCATATGGCCGCGGCTCTGGGCGTGCCGGTGATAGCCATTTTCGGGAGAAATATCCCCGGGGCGGGCCCGGTCCGCTGGCGGCCGTGGGGTGAGGGGCACGTCGTGTTCCATGAGGATCCGGGGTGTGCTCCGTGCTATGACACCGCCTGTCCTTATGATCATAAGTGCCTGCGCGCGGTTACTGTCGACGCGGTGCTCGGGGCTGCGTTGAGAATTTTGTCAAAGAGGAAGTAAGATCATGAAGAAAATTCTGATCGCTAATATTTTCGGGATCGGGGATGTGCTGTTTACGACTCCGCTTGTCAGTGCTCTGAAAAAGGGGATAGACGGCGTGTCCATAGACTATCTGTGCAATGCCAGGACCAGACCTGTCCTGGAAAGCGATCCCGATATAGCCGCGGTACATGTGTATGAAAAAGACGATCTTTTGAGATTGTGGAAAGAGGCAAAACCGAAATTCCTGTCAGCTGTATCCGGTTTATTCCGTGAAATACGGCAGGCGCGTTATGACGCGGTTTTTGATCTCACGCTGTCGCGGGAATTTGGTTTTTTTTTCATGCTGGCGGGTATCCCGAAAAGGATAGGGCTGGACTACAGGAAAAGGGGCGTCTTTCTTACGCATAAACAGCGGTTTACCGGGTTTGAAGGCCGGCATGTGATCGAATATTACCGCGGACTCCTGGAATATATGGGCATTACAGCTTCGACCGGGAAGACGCGGCTGGTCCTTGATGAGGGGCTGGAGAAATGGGCTGATGAATATCTGGAAACAAAGGGCGCCGGGAGGAAGCGGCTTATAGCCATTGTTCCGGGAGGAGGCGCCAGCTGGGGCAGGCATGCGGTCCGCAAAAGATGGGGCCCGGACAGATTCGCGCGGGTCGCGGATATCCTGGCGGAACAGTCCGGTCCGGTCGCCATCCTGGGGGACAGCTCCGAACTGGACGTGTGCAATGAAGTCGCCGGGAACATGGCCGGGAACCCCCTGTTCGTTGAGACCGGTCTCGGTCTTGAGCAATATGCGGCTTTGCTGAGCAGATGCGGCCTTGTCGTGTGCAATGACGGAGGCCCCTTGCATATAGCGGTCGCGCTCAAGGTCAGAACGGTGTCCATCTTCGGGCCGGTTGATGAAAAGGTCTATGGGCCGTATCCGCCTTCTGACAGGCACAGGGTTATCACGGCCCGTGAAGTAGAATGCCGGCCGTGTTATAACCGCTTCAGATTGCCGGAATGCGCGTACAACGGCCGGTGCCTTACCGGAATAAGACCGGAAACAGTGGCGGAAGCATGCCGGGAACTGCCGGGTGAAACGGGCGGGATCAAGGAGAACATATGACAAAGCCGGCGGTCAGCGTGGTTATCATAACCAGGAACGAGGAAACCGATATCGCGGAATGCCTTGAGAGCGCGGCCTGGGCGGATGAGATAATCGTTGTGGATGACGAAAGCACGGATGCGACAAGGGAGATAGCGAAAAAGCATACTGACAGGGTCTTTATCAGGAAGATGGAAAATGAGGGCAGGCACAGGAATCGGGCGTATGCGCAGGCCTCTAATGACTGGGTCCTGAGCCTGGACGCTGATGAAAGAATAACAAAAGAGCTTGCCGGAGAGATCACAACCCTTTTAAGGCGCGGGCCGCGGTATAAGGCATATACAATACCCAGGAGAAACCATATAGGCGGTTACTGGCTGCGATACGGGGGAGAATATCCGGCTCCGCAGACGAGATTTTTTCTGAAACATGAGTTCAAATACGAAGAAGCGGAAGTTCATCCCAGGGCCTTTCTGGATGGGGAGTGCGGCCATCTGAAAGGGGATATTATCCATTATTCCCATAAAGATATCGCGGATTATGTGAAAAGCCTGGAGAGCCATACCACGCTTGAGGCGAGAAAATGGTATTTGAGCGGCCGGAAGATGAGTCTGGGGCACGCTGTGTGGAGGGCGCTTGACCGGTGTTTTTACAGGCGGCTGCTCCGGAAAAAGGCTTATAAGGACGGTGTATACGGCCTGACAGTAGCGGTGTTCAGCGGGATGTATCAGATCGTGAGCTATCTCAAGTACCGGGAATTGATCCGGGGGACGAAGGATAAAGGATAGAGATGCTGCAGCGGCTGTCAGTCGTTATAATAACGAAAAATATCAGGGACAAGATACGAAAGTGTCTTGAATCCGTTAAATGGGCGGATGAGATCATCGTTGTGGACGGCCGATCCGACGACGGCACTGTGGACATAGTGAGAGAATACACGGATAAAGTGATAATAAGCGCGTTCAGCGGGTTCGGGAACGAGAGAAATAAAGGAGCGGAAACAGCCGCGGGGGACTGGATATTACAGCTGGACGGGGATGAGGTCGTCACGCCGGAATTCCGCGGCCGGCTCGAGAAACTCCTTGAAGGGGAAGATGAGGGATGTGTAAGTTTCAGGTTCAGAAGGAAGAACATTTTTCTCGGCAGGGTCATGATGCACGGCGGGTGGTACCATTATTCAGCGCATCTTTATAAAAAGCTTCACGCTCATTATGAAGGCGCGGTGCACGAGAAACTTGTCGTGAACGGGGCCCAGGGCGTCATGGAAGAGGGGGTGGAGCATTATCCTTTTTATAACGTTTCAGAGTTCATGGTCCGGCAGAACAGGTATACTTCGCTGCAGGCTGAAGAGATGTTCAGGAACGATCCTGATATCCGCCAAAGGACGATCATGCACAATCTCAGGGTAAAGCCTTTGAAATTGTTCTGGAAGATGTATATAAAGAAGAAAGGGTACAAAGAAAAAATCCACGGCCTGGCCTTTTCAATATTGTTCGCGTGGGTCCATTTCCTCAAGTGGGCGAAATACTGGGAAATAAAACAGGGCGATAAATAGATGAAATCCGAATGTGACATAATTCTGCTTAGTTATGAGCGCCCCGACCTTCTCAGGGCATGCGTTGACAGTATTCTTGAGCGCACAGGGGTAAGGTCCACGCTCATCATAGTCGATAACGGGAGTAAGGATCCCGGAGTGATACAGTATCTGAACGGGATACGCGGCAACCATACTGTTGATATAGAAAAAGTGTTGTGTGAGGAAAACGCGGGTTTCGCGGCAGGGATGAACAAGGGGATGCGGCTTTCAGACGCGCCCTTCATGTGTTTATTGAACAACGACTGCGTTGTGACCGAAGGGTGGCTCGAGGAAATGATGTCAGTTGCCCGGAGCATGGGAAACATCGGTCTTGTGAACCCTCAGAGCAGCACTTTCGGATCCTTTCCGGATACAGGCGTGTCAGCGAACGAACACGCGGGGCTGCTTTCGGATAAAAAAGGCGGATATGTGGAACTGGGACACGCGATCGGTTTTGCCTGTCTGATAAAAAGGGAAGTGGTCGATAAGACAGGGTATCTTGACGAAGTATATGAAGGCGTGTGTTACGAGGATACCGATTTTTCGGTCCGCGCGCAAAAAGAGGGGTATATGCCGGTAATGGCGGAAGGTGCCTATGTTTTCCACGCCGGCCAGGCCTCAAGAAAAAGCCTGAAGGGCAGGGAACAGGTCTATTCCAGAAATAGAAGCATATTTGAAAGCAAGTGGGGCAGGCTTTTAAGGGTGCTTTACTGGGACCGGTCCAGGGATATCCGCGGCGACAGGGACGCGATAACCGCGGATTACGAGGCCTTAAAAGGGCTGGCGCGGCAAAGAGCGATCGTTGAGGTGTGGGCCATGGACAGGGAAAAGATAGTTCATCCCGGCTCGGAAAGAAATTTCATGGTTCGACTCACTTCGTTCGCTCACCATAAATCTACGGGAAATGATATTTCATGCTTAGGACAAAGGATCACCACGGATGTTAACCCGTGGAGATTCATAGACACGGTAAAACACGCCGATATCAGCGTCAGGTTTTTCTCATCAGGCCTGGTGAACCTGTCCCTGTTATGGCGCGTGCTGACCAAAAAAAAGGGATATGACGCGGTGATCCTCGGAAAAGGCCCGCTTTTACACTTCCTGCGCCTTTTGGGGCGGTTACGCGGGACCAGAGTATTTTCGCTTGAAGAGGGGATGCGCGCCGTCTCCGGGAAAGGCGCGGTGTTCGATCTCAAGGCCCCTTCGGCCCTGGCAGAGTACTTGAGGAAGCGGTAAAAGGACGGGAAGGGCCGGTATCCGGCGAACGGGAATATGAAGAAGAATTTTTTTAAGATCGTTTTTAGTGTCTGGATCGTTCTCTGGCTGTTCTTTTTGGTCAGGGAGGATAAAGACGGTCAGTATCGAACGCTGGGAGAACTCTACCGTTTAAAGGGAGAGGGCAGGACGCGGCATGTCGTGGGCGGCGATCTTTACGATTTTTTGCGCTTTTGCCGCGCTGAGATACCGGAAGGTTCCACTTATGAGATCGTGGGTTTTGATGAATATTCCATTGATAAGGTAAGGGCCCGGTATGTTCTGTGGCCTTTAAAGGCCGGTGAAGGCCGGACCGTTTTCAAGATCGTGTATGGGAGCGGCGACATTGACGTTCCGGGATACGGGACTTTCAGACGTTACGGTGAAAAAGGGCGGTTGCTTGTAAATACAATTACTCCGTAAACTCCGTGTATCTGTGGTTAAATTTATGGGTCTTATTATTTCTTTACTGGCGATAGGGATCATGGGCGCGTTTTTCGTTTTCACTGTAATGCGGAAGATGAGGCACAGATGCGCTTTGTCGGAATTCCTGCCCGTGTCTTTTTTAGCGGGTTCGGCCATAGCGGCGTACCAGCTCTTCTGGTATTATCTTGCCGGCGTAAAATACACGCTGTGGACAGTTTCCATGGCCCCTTTTGTTTTCGCGGCCTCAGCGGTTTATTTTCTCGCTTTCAGGCGCAATACCGTAAAAGGGGCGTTCCTGCCTTTAAAGCCCTTTAAGGGGATGATATTACTTGAAAAGCTGCTTCTTGCCGGCATGGTCCTCCAGACGGCCTGGATAGTGTTTCTTGTACTGCCTCTTCCGGTGCATTCACACGACGCGGTCGCCAATTACGCGCTTAAGGCCAGGATCTTTTATTTCAACGGGGGGATCCCCGCGGGGTTTTTCAGCTGGCCGGAAGCCGCGGTCGCCCATCCGGATTATCCGCTTTTCCTGCCGTTGCTCATGACATGGATATACGAGTTTATCGGTTTCAACGATCTCTGGATAAATGTCATTATGCCTGTCATCTACGCGGCTTTTCTTTTGCTCTTTTACGGACTGATAAAGAACTTTTTCAGCCGGACCTATTCCATGCTGGTCGTATTCCTTCTGGCGACCCTTCCGCAGCTCGCGGATTACGCCACGCTGATACACGCTGATCTGGTCCTCGCGGTGTTCGTAACGTGCGCTTTTATATATTTCATGCTTTATGTCCGGACCATGGACAGGGCGCATCTGGCCCTTTCGTCGGTCCTGTTCGGGTTTTCTTTGTGGGTCAAAAATGAAGCCGTGGTATTTGTAAGCGCGTTCGTCCTGGCGCTTTCAGTGTTTACGTTAAGGCAGTCCGGAAAAAGCCGCGGTAAGGCAGGATCAACGGCCGGTATACTTACCGCCTTAGGTTTAATAGCGGTTATTGCCGCGCCGTGGTTCGCGGTAAAGGCCGCCGCGGGCGCGGTGAACAGTGATATAAATCTTGCGGAACTTACGGCCGCGCGCATATGGCGGAACGTAAAAGACATACCGATCCTGCTCGATCTGTTCCAGCAGCAGGTATTCGGGCCCAAGAAATGGAATATTTTCTGGATACTGGTCGCCGGCTGCGCGGTCTGGAAACGAAAATACCTGTGGAAGGGGGAGATCTTTTACGCGACCCTGTTCCTGCTTGTTTCATCGATCGGATATTTTGCCGGATACATGTGCACGACAGGGAACAACCTGTTTTTTTACGTGAACACGACCATATCGCGTTTCATGCTGCACTTTTCCGGTATATCCATGTTTTTTCTGGCGTCCCTGGTATATGAGGATGTTAGTAAGGACTTGGGAGTTAGATGGAAGGCTGCTCCGGGGTGTTCCGTACAGAAGCTTGTACGTCCCAAGTAACTACAATTCCGACGCGGCCGACCCTGGAAAAATAAAGTTTAAACGGACACTATAGGTTGTAGAAGTTTACAAGCTTCTGGTAGGAATGCCCCGGAGCAGGCGCAGCGCGTTGTAT
>DAOVKF010000187.1 GCA_030631915.1 Candidatus Omnitrophota bacterium | reverse complement strand
TGGCCATAGCCTATGGGAAAAGCCGGGCCCTGATGAAAAACCTGATCAATGATAAAGAAGGCGCCGGAGCCAAAGTCGATAAAAAAATGGTGGGGCGGATACTGACCGGTCTGGGCATAACCGGCACAGACCTTGAGCAGGCCCAGATACACGTGCTTGAGAAGGACGGTAACACGGACAGACTTGACAGGCTCACCGAATATATAACACGGGCCATGACCTCGGGCGTTATCAGCGCTGACAATCTTGGGAAGTATTTCGGCAAAAGCGCGCCGCGCGTTGTGAAAAACCTGGTGGCGGATATTAACGCTGGAATGGTCCTTGGGGAGAAGATAAGGGAACACATAAAAGAAATGGAAGAAAAGCTTAAAAGCGGGTTTAAGAAAAATTTCGAGAAAAGTTTTAAACATGGTTCTGAGAAAGAAAAGGACCTTTTTGAGCTTGCCGCCGCGTATCAAGTCGCGGCTATACTCACGACTGGCGACGCGCCCTTTACGGAGCAGATAATAACAGGTCTTTCAATGGCTGATGATTATTTTACGGACATGGCCACTGGCGCGGGTAAGACGCTTTCATTCCCCCTGGCCAATATTCTGAGTCGGTTCCGCGGCCTGAAGAGCATACATTTTGTCACGGATGATTATTACACGGAAAGGGATTACAGGGAAACGCATTTTCTGTACAAAATGATGGGGTTTGATGTCTCCTATCTGCAGGGCGATGAAAAGGACCTCAGGACCGCGGTGGAGAAGCTGGAAGGCACAGATATCCTGATGATGTCGTACAACACTTACAGCTTTACCTGTCTTGAAGGTGTCAGGGATACGACCCTTCAGGAAAGCGGTGACTGGTTTGAACTTCTTAAAAAGACCAGGCTCACGTTTGACGAGTGCGACATCGCGCCGAGGCTGTCTGATTTCATAATGGCCGCGGCGCAGAACAAGTTAAGCGTGAGAGAGTATCTGAAATACTTTATTATGATGAGGACGGCTCAGAAGCTTTATTCCGAAGGCGGCATTAAAGAGGTCTATTCCCTTCTGGAAGATAACATCATCGCAGTAAAAAAGGGGAAAGCTGATACGCAGGACCAGCTCGCAAAACTGGGCGGTATGCTGGAAGGAAGCGCGAAATTTGACGGTAAAGACCTGGTCATCAGCTCTTCTGCCGGTAAGGAACTTCACAGGCTTCAGGCCGCTAAGTGCAGAAAACCCCGGGCCTTTGATATCAACGGCTCAAAGTTCCAGGTGAAATATTCCAAGCGGGATGGTTTCGTCGTCACGAGGATGGAATGGACCGGCGGGGCCGATACTGAGGCTGAAAAGAGCGGGGTTAAGATAGACCTGACCGCGCGCACCGGGGACGCGGGAGAAGGGACCAGGACCAGGGTCACGGCTATCATGAGGGAGATAACGTCCGGGCTTTATGACATGTATCCCGAACTTTCAGAAGAGACGCCCACGTGGGATGAATTCATGAATTGCGTGAAAGCCCTGTATATAGACACAGAAGGGGTTGATTACGTATTAAGGTATCGAGAGAAACTCGGTGAGAAGCCGATAATAGTGACTGAAAAAGAGGGCAAAGCTGAGATCAGACAGGACAAGAAAGAGATCCAGCCGGAATTCCAGGTAAAAATACAGCGCGACGGATCATACAAGGTCATGTATGAAGGCGCGGTAACAGCCGTGCTGAATGACCGGTTTTTCAATGAACGGAAATGTGACGATGACCAGGTGATCTTTGCCGGCGAAAAAAGATACAGGGTGAAAAAAGGCGAGATCGGAGGGTACGTATTGCAGGAAGTGGAGATGGAGGTAGTGCTTCTGGACCGGGACACGGGGCGTGAGCAGGGAGGACAGAGAAAGGACTGGTTCCATACCCTGTATGAGCTTAAGCACCAGAAAAGAGTGGATAAAAAGGGAAGGGAACTGGACGCGCCAAAAGTAAGAGGCGATAACAAGAGCACTGAATTTTTGTCCATGACAGACACTGCCAGGTTCGCGCATTCTTACGGCGGGGCGTCAGGTTCAGTGGCTACTGCCGCGAATGTCATGCTCAAGATATTCGAGAAGGCCCGGGGCGTCAGGAAACTGAGCCCCCCGTTCTCCAAAAAAGGCGCTG
>DAOVKF010000065.1 GCA_030631915.1 Candidatus Omnitrophota bacterium | reverse complement strand
GCATCCAGCACGAGTTTTCCCATATTCCCGGTGTTCTGGAAGAGGTTTCTCAGATCATACTGAACATAAAAGGGCTGGTGCTCAGGTCTCATTTCAAGGAGCCGAAGCCCATATTCCTCTCCGCAGGCAAAAAGGGGGAAGTGACCGCCGGAAATATCACGACCGATGGAACAGTGGAAATAATTAACCCGGACCACCACATCGCGACGTTGACGGAAAACGTAAAGCTGGAGATCGAAATGACGGTCGAACGCGGCCGCGGATATGTCCCTGCCGAAAGGAACAAATCCGGCGATGAGGCTATCGGTGTGATCGCGATAGATTCATTGTATTCCCCTGTTAAGAGGGTGAATATCGGTGTAATGGATACCAGGGTGGGGCATATTACCGATTATGACAAGCTTATACTTGAAATATACACAAATGGAGGTATGGAGCCCAAAGAGACCCTGCTTTATGCGGCAAACATATTCCAGCGCCATCTTGACGTGTTTATGCAGATCGGGAAACTGCCGGAAGAGGAGGAAGAGGAGGAAGAAGGCACAAGGGACAAGGAGGAAATGGAGAAAAAACTGTCCAAGTCCATTTCCGAGCTCGAGCTGTCGGTCAGGAGTTCCAATTGTCTGGCCGAGGCCGACATCAGGACGATAAGGGACCTTGTGCGAAGGAAAGAAGCGGAGATGCTGAAATACAAGAACTTTGGTAAGAAATCATTAACGGAGATCAATAATATTCTCGGATCAATGGGGCTGCATCTTGGAATGGACGTTAGCGAAGAGTGATCGTTCAGGCGCGGATCAGCGGCCGGCGGGGAAAGGGATATAGATGAGGCATCAGAAAAAGAGGGGAAGGATAAGCAGGAATATAAGCCATCGAAAGGCCATGCTGAAGAACATGGCGAACAGCCTGTTCAAATATCAAAGGCTCGAGACCACGATGGCTAAAGCCAAAGCATTGAGGTGTTTCGCGGAGCCGCTGATAACAGCGGCAAAAAAGGACCCCGGATCCCTCGTTGCCAGAAGGCAGGTTTTTCGCAAGCTTTGCGACAGGGATGCTGTCCGGATGTTGTTCGCGGAACTGGGCCCCTTATATAAGGATGTCCCCGGAGGATATACGCGCATAATGCCGCTGGGCAATAGAAGAGGCGATGGGGCGCGTATGGTAATAATGGAACTCACCAGAAGGACGATCCCGGATGAGGAGCTTTTGGGGGTATCCGGAGGTCCGAAGAAGCCCTTGAAGGAAGAGATAAAGGCGAAGAAAAAAGGGGAAGCGGAGGCCAAAGAGGGCAAGGAACAGAAGCATGCGGCCCCGGAGCTGAAGATCGAAGAAAAGGAGGAACGCTCCGTCGAAGATGTCCGAAAAGAAAAGGCGAAGACGGAACAGAAAAAGATGACCCGGAAAGGCCTTTTCAGGGTATTCCGACGAAAATCCATGGGATAGATAAGTATGAGCGCCGGCCTCACGCCCATGATAAGGCAATATCTCAAGATCAAGGAGCAGCAGAAGGACTCCATATTATTTTTCCGGCTCGGTGATTTTTATGAGATGTTTTTTGACGACGCGAAAGAGGCCAGCCGGATACTTCATATCACTTTGACTTCCAGAGGATCCAGCAAGGGCGGTAAAGTGCCCATGTGCGGGATCCCCCACCATGCCGCTGATAGCTATATCGCGCGGCTTATCAAGAACGGGAAAAAAGTAGCCATATGCGAGCAGATGGAAGAATCCGCCCCTTCGGCCGGCCGCGGGTCCGATCCTTCGGTTGCGCGCGGGGCAGAGCCCGGTAAAAAGATCGTTGAGCGTAAAATAGTCAAGGTCATAACACCCGGTACATTTATAGCGGACGAACTTTTAGAAGCATCCGTCAATAATTACCTCCTTTCCGTGTATCCGCGCGGGGAGAGCTGCGGGATGGCGTACGCGGATATATCCACGGGGGAGTTCCGCGTCACTGAACTGCATGATCAGGAGGATTTTTTCGCCGAACTGTACAAGATATCACCCTCGGAATGTCTCGTCCCGGAAAGTTTTACACAGGAAAAACGTTTTCACGATATAAGAGACGCGAACAGCGGGCTCATTACCGTCCATGATGACTGGTTGTTCGATTACGAATTTTCCCTCAAGGAGCTCAAAGATCATTTTTCGGTCCGGGACCTCTCCGGTTTCGGATGCCAGGACATGGAACTGGCAATATGCGCGGCAGGGGCCCTTCTGAAATACCTTAAAAGCACCCAGAGATCAAGCCTCAGTAACATTGATGCGATAAACACGTACAGCGTGAGCCAGTTCATGACACTGGATCGGAATTCTCAGCGGAACCTGGAACTCATACAGAACATGGAGGACCTTTCTCAAAAAGGGACATTGCTGGAAGTGCTCGATAAGGCGAAGACCCCAATGGGCAAGCGGCGGCTCAAACAATGGATATTGAATCCTCTGCTGGATATGGAAGGCATTAAAGAACGGCTCGACGCTGTTCAGTATTTTTACGATGAGACGGCCGGCAGGGAACATATCGGGAAGGTCCTGGACAGGGTATATGATATCGACCGGCTTTCCAATAAAGTCAGTTTAGGGTCCGCTAACGGGAGGGATCTGGCCGCGCTTTCCTCTTCTCTTAAGAACATCGGGGAGCTGCGCCGCTTCTTGACAGGGCCTTTGCCGAAAAAACTTGAAGATATAGCGTCACGGCTCGATAGCTTTCAGGATGTCACTACGTGGATAGACGAGTGTGTCACGGATGATCCACCGATCGCCGTGAAGGAAGGAGGGCTTATAAGGCCGGGGTATGATGCCGAAGCGGATGAGCTGAGGGATATGATCGCCAACGGAAAAGACTGGCTTACGCGGCTCAAGGAACGGGAGGTCAGGAGGACCGGTATAAGTTCGTTAAAAGTAGCGTATAACAGGATATTCGGTTATTACATAGAAGTGACCAATGCGAATCTGGATTCGGTCCCGACGGATTATATCCGCAAACAGACGTTGATAAACGCGGAAAGGTTTATCACGGACGAGTTGAAGAGATACGAGTCGAAGATAATAGGGGCAGAAGAGCGTATAAAAGCGGTGGAATACGGCATATTTTGCAGGTTACGGGACAGGGTGGGACGGGAGATAGAACGTTTGAAGCGGACAGCATGCTGCGTGGCCGACCTGGATGTCCTGGTTGTTTTCTCGGAGGTCGCCGTAAAGAACGGTTACGTGCGTCCTGAAGTGAACTCGGAGAATGTCCTGCGCATAACGGACGGACGTCATCCCGTACTTGAGAGGCTGCTCAGGGATAAGGAGTTTGTCCCCAATGACGTGAACATGGGACGAGAGGAAGGAAATATATTTATAATAACCGGCTCCAACATGGCTGGAAAATCGACCTTTATCCGGCAGGTGGCTCTCATCACTATAATGGCGCAGATGGGGAGCTTTGTGCCGGCGGGAAAGGCGGTTATAAGCGTGGTGGACCGGGTGTTTACGCGGGTAGGAGCATCTGACAGGCTGCACAGAGGCATGAGCACTTTCATGGTGGAGATGCTGGAGACCGCGAATATACTCAATAATGCCACCCGCGGAAGCCTTATTATTCTGGATGAGATAGGCAGGGGAACGAGCACCTTTGACGGGGTCTCGATCGCATGGGCGGTTGTGGAATATATATGCAGGCATCTTTCCGACGCCAGGACCCTGTTCGCCACCCATTTTCACGAACTCACCGAACTGTCGCAGATATTTAACGGCGTCAGGAATTATAATCTTGCGGTGCGTGAATGGAGGGATGAGGTCATTTTTCTTTACAAGGTCGTTGAGGGCAACTGTGACGAGAGTTTCGGCGTCCACGTGGCAAAACTGGCCGGCATGCCTGACGGAGTGGTCTCGAGGGCCCGCGAGATACTGAATAATCTTCAGAAGGACTCACTGCTGGGGAATATCTGCGGCCGTTTTTCCCTGAAGAGCGCAGCGCCTGAGAGACAGCTGAATTTTTTCGAAACCGGGGCCGGGGAGGATCCCGTTATCGGGAAGTTGCGGGAACTGGATCTCAATAGTTTAACCCCTATTGACGCCCTGAAAAAGATGGAAGAGTTCAAAAAAGAGATAGACGGAGCGCATGGACATGACGGAATCAAAGATCCACCTGCTTAGTGAAGAGGTTATCGGTAAAATATCGGCTGGGGAGGTCGTGGAGCGGCCCGCGTCCGTCGTTAAGGAGCTTGTGGAAAACGCGATAGACGCCGGCGCCGGCAGTATACGGATAGAGATCCGGGATGCCGGCCGGTCCATGATAAGGGTCGCTGATAACGGGGAAGGGATGACGGGAGAAGACGCGAAACTTGCCTGTATGCGGCACGCCACCAGCAAGATAAAGGATATAACGGACATCGAACACGCACGCACGCTGGGGTTCCGGGGAGAGGCGCTGGCAAGCATAGCGGCCGTTGCCCGGCTGGAGATAACAAGTTACGATGGAATCGGGGATTCAGCCGTTTATCTTTATCTGGAGGGCGGGCAGATCCGGAAGATACGTCCCGCGCCCCGCGCGAAAGGGACGACCGTCGAGGTCAGAGGTCTTTTTTACAATGTTCCCGCGAGAAGAAAGTTCCTGAAGAAAGAGTCCACTGAACTTGCCGCGATCGTGGAGACAGTAGGCCGTTTTGTGGTCTCAAATCCGGATATTGAATTCAGGTTAAATCAGGGAACGCGGGATCTGCTGCATGTTACCGGGGACATGGATCTGCTTGCGAGAGTACGGTCGGCCCTCGGCGGGGATGTAGCCGATCATATGGTGGAAGTGGCGTTTTCATCGGGCGGATATGCCGTGTCCGGATATGCCGGCCGGCCGGCAAGCACCCGCAAGGACACGGGAGCACAGATGTTCTTTGTCAATAAGCGGTTTGTTCGGAGCAGATTATTGAGTCACTCTGTCCAGGATGCATACCGGAGCCTTCTTGAAAGAGGCAGATACCCTTCCGCTGTTCTGTTTTTGTCAATAGACCCGTCGGAGATGGACGTGAACGTGCATCCCACAAAGCTTCTGGTCAAATTTGATGACGAAAAGATCGTGAGGAAGACCGTTGTAGAGGCTGTAAAGAACGCTTTTGAGGGCATAAAACCAACGTTCATCCCGGAAAAGGTAGCCGCCCGGACCCCTGTTACGGAGAAGCAATTGCCGGAAATGCCGGTTTCGCCCCGGGAACAGGCAGTTCAGGACGAATTCATCTATGATATTCCCGCGAAAAAGCCCGAGGAGCATGGTGTCAGAGAAGAGACCTCAGCGGATCTTCCGCTCGCGGGAACCGTTCCCGCGGCAGGGAAGAGGTTATTTCAGATCGGTAACTGTTATATTGTCCGGATAAACGGAGACAAGATCACGGTTACTGATCAACATGCCGCTCATGAGAGGATACTTTATGAATATTTCAGCGAGGCAGCGGAAAACCGGTCCCGGGACGTGCAGAACCTTCTGTTCCCGGCGCGGCTGGACCTTTCTGCCGGTGAGTCCGTGGTTATGGAGAAATTGATCGATAAGTTCAGGCTGCTGGGTTTCCAGATCGATCTATTCGGGGAAAACTCGTACGCGGTCCAGGCTGTTCCCGCTGTTTTAAAAGATGGAGACATAAAGGCGGTTGTTTATGATGTTCTATCAGACCTGGTTTCACGCGATCTGGACAGGATCGACCCGCTTGAGGAATTGATAAAACTGACATCCTGCAGAGCGGCGATCAAGGCGGGAGACAGGTTGAACGAACAAGAGATGGAGGTCCTGCTGGCCCGTCTTGATAACTGTGATCTGCCGTTCACGTGCCCGCACGGTAGGCCCACGTCATTTGATATCACGGTGCGGGAGCTGGAGAAGAGGTTCAGACGAACGTAGCGGGGCCCGCTACACTATAACCATGGATAAAAAAACAGCGGACAGGATGTACCGTATACTCCATACCCGGTACCCCGGGCCCCAAACAGCCCTGAAACACAAAAACCCCGTGGAGCTCCTGGTGGCGACCATATTGTCCGCTCAATGTACGGATGAACGCGTGAACATCGTGACAAAGGAACTGTTCAAAAAGTACAGGACAGCGGAAGATTACGCCGGAGCCAGTATCCCGGTTTTTGAAAATGAGATCAGATCGACCGGGTTTTACAGGAATAAGGCCAGAAACATCATAGCAATGGCCGGGATCATCAAGGACGAGTTCGGCGGCAGCGTACCTGATATGATGGATGAGCTCCTCAGGCTTCCGGGGGTTGCCCGTAAAACAGCCAATATCATCCTGTTTCACGCGTTCGGCAAGAATGAGGGCATAGCCGTGGACACACATGTGAAGAGGGTCAGCGGAAAGCTGGGCCTTACGAATAATACAGATCCCGTAAAGATAGAACAGGATCTCATGCGCCTTTTTGATAGAAGCAGATGGGGCATCCTGTCGAACCTTTTGATCGAACACGGACGAAAGGTATGTAACGCGCGTAGACCGATGTGTCCCGATTGTCCGCTTAATAAACTTTGTCCTTCGGCAGGCAGCCATTAGGTGATCAGGACCAATGGGCATAAACAGACTCCGATCATATTTTGGAATATTCCTCATAACTTCTTTATTGGCAACAGGTTGTATAAAAAATGGACCTGCTGCGAAGCAAGACGGATACTTTGTCCGGAACGTGATCGATGGAGACACGATCAAGCTCGCTGACGGCAGATCTGTTCGTTACATCGGTATTGATACACCGGAGGCCATGAAGCGCCGGGGTAAAAACTGGGAATTTGACCCGGAACCATACGCTGTAGCAGCTAAGGAATATAACAGAGAACTGGTTTCAGGAAAAAGAGTCCGTCTGGAATATGATGTAGAGAAACAGGATAAATACGGGCGATGGCTGGCCTATGTTCATGTCGATGACAATGTTATGATCAATTCAGAGCTGCTCAGACAGGGATTGGCCGTTCTTTATACTTTTCCGCCTAATGTGAAATATATGGATCTGTTATTGGAAGCTCAGAACGAGGCCCGCCGCAATAAGCGCGGATTATGGGGTTCCCTTAAGGGCATAGCCGCTGAAAAGGCTTATGAAAATACAGGGAAGGGATTCTGCGCGGTAAGGGGGGCGGTCACGGATATTTATGTGGCCGCTGACCGGGTATTCCTTAATTTCGGACAGGACCGAAAAAAGGGCTTGACCGCCGTGATCTACAGCAGGAATATCGCTTTTTTCCGCGCGCAGGGCATAGACCCGGCGATCTATTACAAAGGCAGGAACGTGGAAGTTGTCGGTAAAATCGAGTATAAGCGCGGCCCGCGCATGGTCATTGACAACCCTTCCCAGATCACCGTGATAAACGCTAAGTAGCCGTTAGTCCCTATGTCCCCCGCAATGCGCTGTGCCTGCTCCGGGGTATTCCTACCAGAAGAAGAGTAAACTTCTATAACCTGTGGCGGTAATTCGGGAATTATTTTTCCAAGGTCGGCCGCGTCGGAATTGTAGTAACGTGGGACGTACTCTTCTTCTGTACGGAACACCCCGGAGCAGGCTTCCCCCTAACTCCCTGACTCTGTGCCCCCCCTACACCCTCGACCCCTACACACTACAATGCGTTTTCATCCGCTCAGGGGCTGTTTTTTACCTCTTGTCATATCCACTATATTGTGCTATTTTATCTTATCTTGACCTTAACCTTAAATTATAGCCGGAGTATTGTCTTATGCGGTTTGCGGAAAGGATGAGAGAGGTTCAGCCGTCTGCCACTCTTGGTATAACTTCAAGGGCCAAGGGTATGGTCAGAGAGGGTAGAGATGTGATCGTTCTTGCTGCGGGAGAACCTGATTTTGATACGCCCGAAGTGGTTAAAGAGGCTGCCATAAAGGCGATCAGAGACGGGTTTACCAAATATACGCCGGCAGGGGGAACCATGTCGCTTAAGGAGGCTGTTTGCCGCAAGTTAAGCGATGAAAACAATTTAAATTACGATCCCAGCGAAATCGTGGTCTCGAGCGGGGCGAAACACTCATTGTATAATATTTTTCAGGTCATATGTGATCCCGGGGATGAGGTTTTGATAATCCATCCGTACTGGCTGAGTTATCCTGAGATGGTAAGACTGGCAGGCGGTATCCCGAGGATACTGATGACATCCCCTGAAAGAGGGTTTAAGGTCCGGGCGGAAGATATCCGGTCAGCTTTGACGGAGAGGACCAGAGCCGTGGTGATCAACAGTCCGTCGAATCCCGCGGGCGTGGTATACGGGAAGGAGGAACTGGAAAACATAGCCGCGGCATGTATTGAAAAGGGGGTCATTATCGTCAGCGACGAGATCTATGAGAAGATCATCTATGATGAGGGAGAGCATGTTTCGATCGCGTCTATCTCGGATGAAGCGCGTTCGAGGACCATCGTGGTAAACGGGGTTTCAAAAAGCTTTTCCATGACAGGGTGGAGAATAGGCTATATGGCAGGGGACCGTGACATCATAAAAAAGGTTACAACGTTGCAGAGCCATTCCACTTCCAACCCGAGTTCGATCGGACAGGCAGCGGCGGAGCGCGCGCTTACTGCCGCGATGAACGATATCCTGGAAAGCAACAGACGGGAATTCCAGAAGCGGCGGGACTTTTTATTAAAGTGTTTATCGGAAGATGAAAAGATAGGTCCTTTTAAGCCGGCGGGGGCT
>DAOVKF010000163.1 GCA_030631915.1 Candidatus Omnitrophota bacterium | reverse complement strand
ACTATTTTTACACCTTAATTTTAGTTAAAAAATGGTCTAGACAAACCCGACCCCCTTAACGCGGGGAGCTTTTCTCAGCAACGGGGCGGATGTGCTGAAACCTTGATGATTGCAGGGTCAGGGTATAGGATCGAGGGGGTATAGCGGGCATATCAGGATATCGGGAGACCGGAATTTCACTACTCCCGCAAGTGACCCTTTTGACCCCTAATCATGCCGTTTCCGTTCGCCGAGAAGCACTATGTCACGCAGGGCCTCTTCGTTTTTCGCGGTCATCCATCTTTTTTCAAAATGCGGATCCTGGACTATCTGGGCGATCGCTGACAGCGCGCGGAGATGGAAATTACGTTCATCTCTCGTCCCGGCTATTACAAAGACCATACGGACACTCTGTTTTTTACCGGGGAACGTGATCCCCTTCCGGCAACGCGCGAGTAAGATGATAAAGGTGTGCGTACCGTCGACTATTATGTGCGGTATGGCCAGACCGGGGCTCAGGATCGTGCTGCTCTCTTTCTCCCTTTTCGCGAGCAATGCCTGAATATCCGAAGCATCCGCGCCGAGCCTGGCGGACATCTTCCCGGCCGCCAGCTTAAAAAAAACATCCGCCGGCATCGAACCGTCTATATCCAGGACAACGCTGTCCTCTATTATCTTATCAAACCTGTCCTTGGTGATATCGTCCCTTTCGCGGATGATCTCTTTCAGCTCCTCCTCCAGGGAAACGTCAACAAGTTCGCGGGCCGCGACCTTTTCTATAAGATGGAGAAGGGCGAAATCTTTCTTCGCCCTGGCCCGGCCGAACAACCAGTATACGGCAAACCCGCACGCGAAAAGCACGGACCCCGTTAACAGCGCTTCCTTGCCCATGTTAACGACCATCAACCAGCTTCCCGCGATACCCGCGACCTGTACCCACGGATACAGGGGCGTGCGGAACCGCGGCCGATAATTCTGCACCCCGCTTTCCCGCATTATGATGACGCAGAGACATGAAAACATGAAAGTGAAGATAAGAACAGTGGAAGCCGTTTTCACCAGTATGTCAAGGTCAAGGAATACGGCGAAAACTATCAAGAGGCCGGTAGCCAGTATGGCTATAGCCGGTGTCTTGAATCTCGGGTTTATCCTGCCGAACATATCCGGCAATAACCGGTCACGGCTCAGGGCCAGGGGATATCTGGAAGCCGACATGATCCCCGCGTTGGCGGTGGAGATGAACGCCAGGATCGCCGCCACGCTCAACGCTATCCTGCCCCACTCCCCCATGATAACCGCCGCGCCGTCGGAGATCGGGGTCAGGGAATGATCGAGCTGAGCGGCGCCAAGGACTCCGCACGTCACGTACACGACCAGCGCATACAGGATGCCCACGGTCACAAGCGAAAGTACCATGCCCAGTGGAACGATGCGGGCCGGGGTCTTCACTTCTTCCGCGATGCTGGCGACCTTGATCAACCCTCCGAAGGAGATAAAAACAAAGCCTGCGGTCGAAAAAACAGCGGCCGGGCCATACGGGGCGAAAGGCCTGAAATTCTCCGGCCGGACCGCCGGTATCCCGCGGACCACGTAAAAAGCAAGCAACACGAGCAGCACGCTCACGATCAACACCTGGACCCTGCCCGCTGACTTGATACCGATAAGATTAATGACCAGGAACAAAAGGCAGAACAGGACAGCGATCACGTGCATGTTACCCCCGGCCATGAGGCTCGCGAAAGCGGCCATACCCATAAGCGCGAAGGAACTCTTCAAAGACACGGAGATCCAGGTCAGCAGGCCGTCCACCGTGCCTATCGCCGGCCCCATACTGCGGACAACGTAAAAGTATGTCCCGCCCGCCCTGGGCATGGCTGACACAAGCTCGGCCTGGCTTAACATGCCGGTCATGGCCAGCAGGCCTGCCAGAAGATACGAGATGACCACAGCCGGCCCGGCCTTTGCGTGGGCGAGACCGGGCAGTATAAAAAGCCCGGAACTGATCATCGCGCCCGTGGCCACGCAGAAGACATCCAACAGATTCAGTTCTCTTTTCAGCTTCATATGACGATATTAACGAGTTTGTCCGGGATGATTATCCACTTTTTTGGTTCTTTACCGTCGATCCACACTTTGATATTCTCATCCCGGGAAACGATCTCTTTTACCTTATCTTCACTCAGACCACGGGGCGCCTCGACCCTGCCCCGGAGCTTACCGTTTATCTGGACAGGGACTACGAGCCTGTCCGCGAACAGCATGTCCTGCCTGAACCCGGGCCAGCGGCATTTAAACACGCTTGTCTCCTCCCCGAGCCTTTCCCATAACTCCTCGGCGATATGAGGCACAAAAGGCGCGAGAAGAAGGGTTATTTCCCGCATCACTTCCATGAGACACTCTTTGCCAAAACAGGTGTCGCCTTTTTTATCTATCCCCGCGTAGACCAGGTTCACAAGCTCCATGACAGCGCTTATGGCGGTATTGAAATGGAAGCCTTCGTCTATGTCTTCGGTGACCTTTTTTATGGTCTGATGCATTTTGCGGAGACTACCTTTTTCAGCCGCCTCATCTCCGGCGGCGTCAGGCGCCTCTGACAGGACGTCCAGAAGGTTCCACACCCTTTTCAGAAAGCGGTACGCCCCTTCCACTCCCCGGTCAGACCACTCGGCGTCCTTTTCCGGAGGCCCTATGAACAGCGTATACAGCCGGACCGTATCCGCGCCGTATCGTTCTATAAGAGCGTCAGGGCTTACCACGTTGCCTTTTGACTTGGACATCTTCGCGCCGT
>DAOVKF010000108.1 GCA_030631915.1 Candidatus Omnitrophota bacterium | reverse complement strand
GATAAAATTCCCGTCCTTGAGGTATAGCAATAAGACATATTCTCTCGATATTTTTGAAGACCGGCTCAAGAAGGCGATGGAGCATTATCACGATAAATTGCAGCGAGAGGAAAATATGTCCACGGGCCTGATTGTCGGCCCCGAAGATACATGGCAGCTTTCCGTGGTGATTTACATCTGTACTCAGGTCGTCAAATCAGCTGGTGGCGACATAACGAGACTGATAGACGAGTTTAAAAGAAAAGGCAAGCGCTCGTAGCTCAACTGGATAGAGCGACTGGCTTCGAACCAGTAGGCCGCAGGTTCGAGTCCTGCCGGGCGCGCCACTATATTTACACGGGAGGGTCCTATGCTGGCCAGGATACTGGGTATAATATGGATCGTATTGGGCCTTTTCTGGCTGTTCAAGCCGGGGGTGCTCAAGAACCGCCTGCAGAGGAAGATGAGCCGCAGGATCAGGCGGGTGGTCTACGCTTTTATTTTCATTTTCGGGATAATGATCACCGGCAGCGCGCTGAAAGCTCCGGGTTCTGTCGCAAAGGTCCTGGGCATTGTCGGAATGGTCATTGCCATAAAAGCGGTCATTTTGATCACCTCAAAGACCTCGGAAAAGATGTTCAAATGGCTGGGGGAGAGGCCTGTCGTGTTTTACAGGATATGGGCCCTGTTCATTATAATCGTCGGCGTAATGTTGCTATCGGTTTAAATGCGGCAACAATAATATTAATAGCTGACGTTCCGGAAAAATTCTTGCTATCGGTATAATCCCTATGATATAATACGCAGCACTCAGTGCCCGCATAGCTCAATTGGTAGAGCAGCGGACTCTTAATCCGTTGGTTCAAGGTTCGAGTCCTTGTGCGGGTACCAGTCTTACGATTTGTATGATCGTTGCGTGCGTGGACGTTTGAGCGGGTGTAGCTCAGTTGGTAGAGCATCACGTTGCCAACGTGATTGTCGTCGGTTCGAGTCCGATCACCCGCTCCATCTTGATGTTTAGCCCGCACCCACTGGGATTTGTGTTTTTTTAATTTCACATCACAGAACGCCATACTTGTGATCTAAGGAACTCATGGCAGAAAGAGGGTAATGAATATGATGCTGGGTGACATACTCCGGCCGGAAGCGGTGACCGTATCTCTGGGATCGAAGAATAAGGACGACATACTTTCGGAATTAGTGGACCTTCTGGTCGCGTCCGGCGGGATCAAAAAGCCTGAAAAAAAACAGATCCTGGACAAACTGAAAGAGCGGGAGGTTCTCGGGTCCACCGGCATAGGCAAGGGGGTAGGGATCCCGCATGCCAAATGTCCGAAGATCAAAAAAATGGCCGCGGCCATGGGGATATCTAAAGAGGGCGTTGATTTCAATTCCCTGGACGGAGAACTTACATACATATTTTTTCTTCTTGTCGCTCCGTGCGAGGCTCCCGGCACTCATCTGAAAGTCCTGGCCAAGATATCCCGTCTTTTAGATGATAAATTTGTCCGGGAAAGATTGCGCTTTGTCAGTACCAGCCAGGAAGTTTTGAAGGTACTCTGGGAAGAAGCGCAAAAAAATCAGCAATAGAATGTTGTTTGTCCGGCGGGCTTTGAGAGGACAAGTGAGATGCGCAAATTAAAATGGTTATATCCGGGGATGCTGGTAAAAAGGTGGATATCCCTTTCTGTTTTCGGTATTGTCATGATCTCCATGGGCTTTGTGATAGTCATATCCGAACGCAGTCCCGAAAATAAGGCGCTGGCAGGCCTGATCATCACGCTCGGCATTATGTGCATGATATTCGCCGTTAAAAGGATATTGAGATCCTTGATGACGGTACTGGCTCCGCGGGAGATCGACAGCACGCTTGTCGATAAAATCTACGCGAAACGGATCCTTGAAAAAGGCCCGAAGATCGTTGTTGTCGGAGGGGGGACCGGGCTTTCTACGCTTTTAACCGGGCTCAAACACCGGACCAGCAACATAGCGGCGATCGTTACCGTGGCGGATGACGGCGGTTCATCGGGAAGGCTGCGTGAGGAATTCGATATTTTGCCGCCGGGCGATATAAGGAACTGCCTGGTGGCATTATCCGATTCAGAGGATCTTCTGGGCGCGCTTTTCCAGTTCCGTTTCAGTGAAGGCAAAGAGCTTAAGGATCATAATTTCGGTAATCTTTTTATAACCGCGCTATCCAAGGTCACGGGTGATTTTGCCAGGGCTATCAGGGAATCAAGCAAGGTGCTGGCCATAAGGGGTGATGTTTTTCCCGCGACTTTGCAGAAGGTAAAGCTGGTCGCAAAAAGAGAGGACGGCAGAGAGATAATCGGTGAAAGCCGTGTACATGAGGAAAAAGGGAGTCCGATAGACAGGATAGGCCTGATCCCGGGGGATTGCAGGGCGACACCGGAATCAATAAAGGCTATACGCGCCGCCGATATGATCATCCTGGGCCCCGGGAGCCTTTATACCAGCGTGATACCGAATCTTCTCATAAAAGGCATAAGGGACGAGATCGTCCGGTCCAGGGCCATCAAGGTCTATATATGTAATGTGATGACCGAAGCCGGAGAAACGGATAATTATTCCATCAGTGATCACGTCAGGGCTATTATCAAACACACATCGCCGGGCATTGTAGATTATTGCATAGGGAACGTTATGCACATACCTCCACGTCTTTATGAGCAGTATCAGCTGAAGGAACAATACCCGGTGCGGCTGGATGAAAAAGATGAGAAGTGGTTCAGACAGGAGAGAATAACTCTTGTAAAAGCTCAGGTGGCCGGCATGAAAGGGTTTGTGAGACATGATCCGGTCAAGCTGACCGACGCGGCAATGAGCATTTTTAACGCCTGAGCCTCCGGACAGAAGCGGAACAATGATAAAGAGCGCGAAAAGGGCGATGACCACGCCGGTTAAAGGGGCACAATGGGGATAATAGAAAAAGAGGTCGTGATCAGGCACAAGACAGGATTACACGCCAGACCCGCGGCGGTATTCGTCCAGGTCGCGAACAAATATGACTCTAAGATCACTATTATAAAAGAGACTCAGGAAGTTAACGGCAAATCGATAATGGGTTTATTGATGCTGGCCGCGGAACACGGGACCAGAGTAACCATAATCGCGGAAGGAAAGGACGCCCGCGCGGCGGTAGAAGAGCTCGCCGGGATCCTGCTTGCAGAGGGCGGGGCTGATTTTGACGACAAAGAAGAACCCCATGAGACAGAATAGACACCGTACATCAAAAAAACAATTGCAGCTCAAAGGCGTTCCGGCCGCTCCCGGAATAGTGATAGGGAGGGTGCATGTATTCGGGACAGAGGAGCTGATGCCGCCGAAAAGAAATATTGCGGCGGAGGAGATACCCGCCGAGATCGAGAGGTTTAAAAAGGGCCTGGCTGAAACGAAAAAAGAGATCATTGAGATTGAAGAGACCATATCCCGTGAGATGGGAGTCGAACACGGAAGGATATTCAGCGCTCACCTTCTTGTCCTGGAGGACGTTGTGCTGGTCGAAGAGGTCATTGCCAGGCTCAAAAAAAAGAAAAGAAACGTTGAATCAATTTTTGCGGAGGTGCTTAACAAATATATCGATGTTCTTTCTGACGCAAAGGACGAGTATCTCCGGGAGAGAGTAAGTGACATAACGGATGTCGGTAAAAGGATATTAAGGAACCTGATGGGAGGGCGCAGGGACAGCGGCCTGGAAGACCTCAGTGAAAAGGCCATTGTCGTTGCTTATGATCTGTCGCCTTCTGATACCGCGATGATGCATAAGGGGAGAGTGCTCGGTTTTGCGACCGACATAGGAGGGAGGACCTCTCATACGGCCATTATGGCGAAATCTCTGGAGATCCCCGCCGTGGTCGGACTTGAGAACGTGACCGATGTCGTGGAGAACGGGGACCGGGTAATACTTGACGGCATGCACGGTGTGGTGATCGTTAATCCCACCAAAAGATTCATCGAGAAATATGAGAAGGAAAAGAAAAGATATGAGTCTATTGAAAAAGAGCTCGTAGAACTCAAATTACTGCCCAGTGAAACACTTGACGGGGAAAAAGTGGTGCTCGCGGGCAACATTGAGTTACCCGAGGACGTGGCCAGTGTGCTCTCTCATGGAGCCGAGGGGATAGGCCTTTACAGGACGGAATATTTCTTCATGAACAGGCGCGATCTGCCGAGTGAAGAAGAGCAGTTTAACGCTTATAAATCGGTCGCGACGAGGATAAAACCGTACTATGTTATCGTGCGGACGCTGGACCTGGGGGGCGATAAGTTCCTTTCACAGCTTGATGTGCCCAGAGAGATGAATCCTTTTATGGGGTGGCGCGCCATACGTTTTTGCCTGGCCCGGCCGGATATTTTTAAGACCCAGCTGAGGGCGATACTGAGAGCCTCCGCTTTCGGCAACCTCAAGTTGATGTATCCGATGATCTCGGGGGTCGAGGAATTCAGGCAGGCTAACGCTGTTGTTGAAGAGGTGAAAACGGACCTGAAGAAACAGGGCATTCCGTTCAATGAGAATATCCCGATTGGAGCCATGATCGAAGTCCCGTCGGCGGCGCTGACAAGTGATGTCCTCGCAAAAGAAGCCGCTTTTTTCTCCATCGGGACCAATGATCTTATTCAGTACTCCCTTGCCGTGGACAGGGTCAATGAAAAGATCGCGTATCTTTACGAACCCACGCACCCGGCCGTGCTTAACCTTATAAAGTTGATCATAGATAACGGGCACAGGGAAAACATATCTGTCGGCCTGTGCGGCGAGATGGCCGGGGATATCTCACTGGTCATGATCCTGCTTGGACTGGGGCTTGATGAGTTCAGCACTTCGCCGATCGCCGTCCCCGAGGTAAAGAAAATAGTGCGTTCTGTCACGAGGGCGCAGGCGAAGGATATCGCGGAAAAAGTGCTGGGGATGCAGACGGGAAAACAGGTTCAGCAATTCGCCAGGGCCAAGTTAAAGGAACTTGTGCCGGATGTCGCGGGCGAATGGTCCGAAGGTTGAGAACCGGGAGACCTGAAAGAGGGGAGTTGACATGAAAGGACTGATACTGGCGGCCGGTTATGGCACAAGGCTGTATCCTCTTACAATTGACCGTCCCAAGCCGTTGCTGGAAGTGGGAGGCAAAACCATACTTGAGAGATTGCTGAATAAGATCGAACGCGTTGATCCGGTTGACGGCGTATATGTGGTGACAAATGCCAGGTTTTACGACGTTGTC
>DAOVKF010000031.1 GCA_030631915.1 Candidatus Omnitrophota bacterium | reverse complement strand
AGAAGACGGGTTCTGGTTAGGGACAGACGTAATGGTGTTTAATGCCGGGCCTGATAATGACTTTACCTGGGAACCGGAAGTTTATAAGAATAAAAAAATACCCATTGAGGAGAGCCCGGATGATTTTGTTAACGCGCAGTGGGATCCCCGGCTGATGAGTTACAGGCAGCTCAGTAAATATATAAGAATACTGCGCTTCAGCACGCCAGTGGCGGTCAGGCGGCTTCTGGTAGAGCTTAATTACAAACTGGCTTTTCCTTTTACGGCGATGGTCACTGTACTGGTAGGGATCCCGTTCAGCATATCATCCGGCCGGGCAAACGTCCTTATCGGCATGGTACGGGGCATTGCCGCAGCCATGCTGTATTTGCCTGTAACGGCTATAAGCGTCGCCCTGGGCAAGGGAGGGGTCTTACCACCTGTGCTGGCCGCGTGGCTCGGCAACATCCTGTTCGCGCTATGGGGTGTGCATCTTGTTAATAAGCGGAGTTAAGCTCGCGCCGCGCGATATCTATAAAGTCCTCGCTAACGTGAATCCCAGCACTTTTTTCGCTCCGGCCCGCAGGAGTTCTTCCGCGCAGGTTTCAAGCGTAGCCCCTGTGGTCATTACATCATCGACCAGAAGGATGGTTTTGTCCCGCATGGCCGCGGGGTCCCTGGTGAAGAAGGAGCCTTTCAGATTATCTATTCTCCTGTTCCTGGAAAGACCGTTCTGTGGAGGGGTATTCTCTGATTTCGTCAGATTGTGAACGCAGACCGGTTTGGAAACCAGGCGGCATAAGATCCCTGCGATAAGTTCGGATTGGTTGAATCGGCGCTCCCGCAATCGCGCGGAACAGATAGGGACGGGGATGAGAGAATCGATAATATCGACAGGCACGGGTTTTTCGGCAAGATACTCCCCGGCAAGATCAAAAAAAACACGTGTCATTCTTTTTCTGCCGTGATATTTGAATTGTTTTATACATTCCCGGAGCACGCCGCTGTAAGGAAGACAGGACCATATCGCCGGTATGTGTCCGGAAGACACCGGTGCCAGAGCGCTTTCAGAAAGCAGTGAGCCGCGGCATGCCGGGCATACGGGCGAAGAATGCGCTGTCATCCTGACGCCGCAGATCGGACATTCATCGGGTATCAGCATATCAACACACGATCCCAACAGCTCGATAATACCCATATATTATTAGACACCAAAATCCCCGGGATCCTTTCAAGTTTACGTAAAATTCTCTTGCTTTTATGAGCTGTTCCGTTAAAATGAAAAAGTATCATATAATAAGGAGGATGGGAAAAGCATGGCTGCCGGGACTTTGAAGGATTTTTCGATGTTTGTATTAAGGCTTATTTTAGGGATGATCTTCATAGCTCACGGTGCCCAGAAGTTATTCGGCATGTTCGGCGGTATAGGGATCGAAGGGACGACCAAGATGATGGAAGGCCTGGGCTTTTATGACCCCCACGCGTTGGCCCTGATATGGTCCGGCATAGAATTTACAGGGGGGGTATTTCTGGTACTGGGGGTTTTGGCGAGGTATGCCGCTGTCTCAATAACCGTGATAATGCTGGTCAGCATATGGAAGATAAATCTGGCGTATGGTTTTTTTATCCAGAACGGCGGGTATGAATACAATCTTTTAATAATCGCCGCCTGTGTCCCGCTTATATGTTTAGGGGGAGGCACCTGGTCGGTCTGGGATATGTGACAGGCAGCGGTCTTGACCGTGAAGCCCTGTTCTGATAGAATGTTCCGAAAAAAGAAAGAGAGGTGTGACAAGATGAAAGCTGTGGTCAATCCAGATGACTGTATCGGTTGCGGTATATGCGCGCAGGTAGCGCCCGATGTATACGAGATGAAGGATGACAAGGCTGTGGCCGGGGTGGAAGAGATCCCGGAGGATAAACTCGAAGATGCGAAAAGCGCCGCGGACCAGTGTCCTGTTAATGCCATAGTCATATCCTGATGTTCCGCATTTCCAGTATGAGCTTTTTCCGCACCGAGCCTGGTCCGGGGTCGTGGAAGCGGGCCCTGGGCATTGTCGCGATAATCATACTCGCTATTGCCTTTCTTTGTCTTTTTTACGTATGTCCCGGCCGGGTTACCCCTATCCTGATGTATCATTCCATATCTGACAAAGCGAATAACTCTCTTTGCGTGACCCCTCAAAATTTCGCCGAACAGATCAGATTTCTCCATGAAAGGGGATATTCCGTGATATCCCTGGATGCTCTGGTCCAGGAGTTAAAAAAGGGCAGAAGATATCTGCCCGCGACAGTTGTTATAACGTTTGACGACGGTTTTGAGGATAATTTTATTCACGCGTTTCCCGTGCTGGCAAAGTATAATATGCCCGCGACCATATTTCTTATTACGGGTTATGTGAATGGGCGCGAAGGATACCTGGGATGGGATCAGGTGTCGCTGATGAGTAAAAACGGGATCGATCTCGGGGGACATACCCGGAACAATGTTTATCTGCCTTCTGTTACGGATGAGCGTGTTTTATGGGACGAGGTCGCCGGCTCTAAAAAGGATATCGAGGAACACACGGGTGAAGAGGCGGGGTATTTTTGTTATCCGACGGGCGGGTTTAACGGCAAGGTGAAAAATGCCGTGAAACTGGCCGGATACAAAGGGGCCTGCACGACCAATAGGGGCTCTGACAGACCCGCGGTCGACGTATATGAGCTTAAACGTATAAAAGTAACGAATTCGGACATGAATAAGCCGTTTCATTTCCGGGCAAAACTGTCCGGCTTCTATAATTTTTTCAGGCGGGCGCGAAGCGGGGATTAGCCAGACGCTTTGAGCCGCCCGTTTCCAATGAAAGGTGACGTTAATATGGAACAGGACCTGAGACTGGACACCGGGTATCTGGAAGGTTTTGTGTCTGAAAATGACCTGGGATCCATTTTTCCGGAAGTGAAGAAAGCGCACGCTCTTTTGACGGACCGGACCGGACCGGGCAATGATTTCCTGGGATGGATGGACCTTCCTGAAAGCACTACAGCGGATATGCTGGGGGATATCGAAGAGTGCGCCGACAGGATGAAGCGTAATTCCGATATCGTCATTATCATAGGCATCGGCGGCTCCTATCTTGGAGCAAAAGCGGCGATCGAGATGATGGCCCCCCGATTAGGCGAAAAAAAGGTTCTTTTCGCCGGTCACAACCTGTGCGGGGGCTACCTGGAAGAATTTTTGAAAATGGTGAAAAGCAGGGACAGGGACATCAGCGTCAACGTTATTTCCAAGTCAGGCACTACCACCGAACCGGCGATAGCGTTCAGGGTTGTTGAGGATTTCATGAGGAAGAGGTATGGCGCGGCCGGGTTAAAGGACAGGATCGTCTGCACGACGGATAAGAAAAGAGGAGCTCTCAGGTCCATGGCCGATGCCATGGGATACCGGAGTTTTGTGATACCGGAGGATGTCGGCGGGCGATTTTCCGTTTTGACGGCGGCAGGACTTCTGCCTGTTGCCTGCGCGGATATAAACATCCGGGGTATTATCGCCGGCGCCCGCAGGGCCAGAGAGCGAAGCGCGAGTTGCGATCCGGACGGGAATATCAGTTATAAGTACGCGGCAGTCCGCAATATTCTTTATCGAAAGGGAAAAAATATCGAGATATTTTCGAACTTCGATCATGGATTTCACTACGTCGCGGAATGGTGGAAACAGCTTTTCGGGGAAAGTGAGGGAAAGGGCGAAAAAGGGATATTTCCGGCTTCATGTGATTTTACCACTGACCTTCATTCCATGGGACAGTGGATACAGGCGGGCAGCAGGAATATCTTTGAGACGTTCCTTATCGAGGACAGGGAAGATTCCGATTGTCCGATCCCCGGGAAGGAAGAGGATCCGGACGGGTTGAATTACCTTTCCGGCAAACAGGTCTCTTTTGTGAACAAGCAGGCGTATCAGGCGACTGCGGCGGCCCATTTTGAGGGAGGGGTCCCGAATTCCACTATTTTTCTTCCTGAAAGATCAGCGTTCTGCCTCGGACAGCTTTTTTATTTTCTCGAGAAGGCCGTGGCTGTTTCCGCCTATGTCCTGGGCGTTAATCCGTTCGATCAGCCGGGCGTGGATTCTTATAAAAAAAAGATGTTCGAATTTCTGGGAAAACCGGGGCACTAAAAATAATCATGGAGATCCATTTCACTTTTCAAGCCATAGCCGCGGGCATGGCCAAACTTTTTTTTCTGGTGCTTCTGGGATGCGCGATCTACAGGTTAAAACTTGTCGATGACAAATTTATCGATAAGCTCACTTATCTGCTGGTCATCATCCTGTTCCCGAGCCTGATAATCTCAAAGACGATCACGCATTTCAGTTTTACGCAGTACGCGTACTGGTGGGTTTTGCCTGTCTCGGCCGTCGCGTTCTCTCTTTCCGGCATGGCGCTCGGCGCCCTGGTCTTTAAGCTCTTCAGGGGGTTCGGGTCCAGGAGAGAGTTCATGTGCGCGGTCGGATTCCAGAATTGCGGTTACCTGCCGATGAATTTGATAATATTTTCATTCAGCGGCCTCATCGCGGACAGGCTTTTGATCTACATGTTCTTATTTATAAGCGGATTCAATCTTTTGATGTGGTCTATCGCGCCGTTATTCCTGGCGGGTGGCCTGAAGAGGGGCTTCAGGTGGAACGTTTTTTTAAACCCTCCGGTCGTGGCTGCTGTTTTTTCACTTTTGTGGGTGGCTGTATTTGGAAAAGGCAGCATGCCCGAGCTGGTAATGGGGCCTGTCAGGCAACTGGGACAGGCCTCCTTCCCCGTCGCTATGTTGACTCTGGGAGCCTATCTGTGCAGGTACCGCGCGTATGTTCCCGAGAATAAGGCGCCGATCATAAGCGGTGTAGTGTTAAAACTTCTGGTGTTCCCACTGTTCGTGTTCATGTTATTACTCCTGGTCCCGGTCAGCGGTGATTACAGGTTTTTTCTTTTTTTACAGTCCACAATGCCGACAGCCGTTTCTCTGATTTTTATCGGGTCGTATACAGGCGCTGATAACAGATTTTTCAGCAGCATAATTTTCTATAGCCATCTGATCGCTGTTTTAAGCATTCCTTTTTGGCTGGGGATATTTCATCTTGTATTCGGGACATAGTGATCCGGGGACCCGGAACCCGGAATCAGTAATTTGCTCTAAATCTTGACTACTTTCTTTCAATAAGGTAACTTTCAGAAGTAGTGAGTCATCCCCCCCTGTTCCCTTCGGGAACAAAGCGGGGGGGGCAGGAAAGGAGGGTGAACATGATCGCGGGTGTTATATTGATCATAAGCGGGATAATGATCGCCTTATATCCGCCTCTTTTGTCGTTGATAGTGGCTGTGCTGCTCATCTTCGCGGGAGCTGTTCTTGTTTCGGTAAGCTATGGATACAGGAAAAAGGAACGGCGTTTTGATGATCCTTTCCTGAATTTTTTCATGAAATTATAGATATATGCAAAAGGGGAGGAGGCAAAATATGGGCAGCAGAAAATTGAAGCCGGAAGAATTGAGAAAAGTGTGTGATCCTTCCGTTTTCCCTTTCAAGACTACCGAGGATTATATCTTTGAGTACGAGCCGGTGCATCAGGAAAGAGGCGTTGGCTCGATAGACTTCGGTCTCAATGTGAAGTCGGATGGATACAATATATTTGTATGCGGCTCCGCCGGCACAGGGCGGAATACACAGGTAAAGAAGGCGGTATATCAACTTGCCGCGCAGGAAAAGACCCCGGGTGACTGGATCTACGTTTACAATTTTATCCATGAAGACGAGCCGGCAGCCATAACCCTCCCGGCAGGCATGGGCAGGGTCTTCAAAAAAGACATGGAAGAAATGGTCGACGATCTGAGGGCCGAGATCCCCAAAGCTTTTGTGAGCGAGGATTACGAGAAAAGGAAACACGATCTTTTGGGGGAATACAAGCAGAAAAGAGAAACCAGCCTGCAGGAGATCGAAGACAGGGCGTTCAAGCAGGGCTTCGTGTTGAAACAGACAGCGACCGGTGTGATCCTTGTGTCGCGTATAGGCGACAAGCCGATGGAGGCGGAAGCATACGAGCGGCTGTCCAGTGCGGAGAAGAAGAAGATCGAGAAAACAAAAAGCAAGCTTCATGTGAAGATCGAGCAGGTCTTAAGCGAAGTTCGGGCGTTGGAAAAGGAGGCCAAGAACCGGATCAAGGATCTCGAGAAAGAGATCGCCCTGTTTTCGGTCAGGCATATGATCGACGAGCTCAGGGCCAGGTACAATGAATCCGAGGATATAATCCGGCATCTTAACCGGGTGCAGGAAAATATATTAACGAATATCGATATCTTTAAGGAAGAGGAGGAAACCGGGGTAGTGCCGCTTCTGGGGGTAAAAGGGGCGGTAAAAGAGAACGCTTTCAAAAAATATGAGGTAAACCTGCTTATTGATCACAGCCATTCCGAAGGAGCCCCTGTCATCATAGAGCCGAACCCGACCTATTATAATCTGCTGGGAAGGATAGAGTATGTCGCGCATTTCGGCTCCATGACCACGGATTTCACTATGATAGCCCCGGGAGCCCTGCATAAGGCGAATGGCGGTTATTTGATATTGCAGGCCATGGATGTCTTAAGCGCGTTCATGGCGTGGGAAGCGCTGAAAAGAGTTATACGTAATCGTCAGATAAAAGTGGAAGACATAAACGAGCAGTTTCGCCTTATCAGCACGACAAGCCTTAAACCGGAGCCGATCCCCTGCGATATCAAGATCATCATGGTCGGTCCGCTGTGGCTCCATCAGCTTCTTTACAGATTTGACGAGAATTTCCGGAAGATGTTCAAGGTCAAGGCCGATTTTGATACAGAGATGAGCAAGGATCCCGAAAAAATAAAAAAGTACGCCGCGTTCATCAAAGTCAGATGTGACAGCGAGGGCCTCCGTCATTTCGACCGAAAGGCCGTGGCAAGGATAGTGGAATATGGTTCGCGGGTCGCGGACGATAAGGATAAACTCAGCGCCCGTTTTGTGTATATCGCTGATATTCTCAGAGAAGCTAATTACTGGGCCGGTAAGGACCATGCGCAGTATGTGCGGGTGAAGCATATAAGGAAGGCCATTGAAGAGAAGGTATACCGCTCAAACCTTATAGAGGGGAAGATCGCCGAATTAATAGAGAAAAATGTGCTGATGATAGACGCGGACGGGACCGAGACCGGGCAGATCAACGGTCTTGCGGTATATGATATGGGGGAATACATGTTCGGCAAACCTTCACGGATCACCGCGCGTACTTTTATGGGGAAAAAGGGAGTGGTTGACATCGAACGACAGGTAAAGATGGGGGGGAAGATACATTCAAAAGGGATGATGATCCTTGGCGGATATTTGGGGGGAAAGTTCGGGCAGGAGCGTCCCTTAAGCCTGAGCGCGAGTATCTGTTTTGAGCAGTCATACGAAGGTGTAGATGGTGATTCCGCTTCCAGTACGGAGGCGTATTGTCTCCTGTCCGCTCTTTCGGGGATCCCGCTTAAACAGTCCATAGCAGTGACGGGGTCCATGAACCAGCACGGCAAGGTCCAGCCCGTGGGAGGGATAAATGAGAAGATCGAAGGGTTTTATCGTGTCTGCAAGACAAAAGGGCTTACAGGCAGGCAGGGTGTGATGATGCCCGCGCTCAACGTGAGGCATCTTATGCTGAAGGAAGAGGTAATAGAGGCCGTTAAAGACGGCAGGTTCCATATATGGATGGTCTCAACGATCGAAGAAGGGATCGAGATCCTGACCGGCAAGAAGGCCGGGATCAGGGGGAAGAACGGGAAGTATCCCCCGGGTACGGTGAATTATCTTGTAAACAAAAAATTGCGCGAATATTCGGAAAGATTATCCGAAACAAAGAAGCCGGGTTCAAAAGGCAAAAAGGCCAGAAGGAAGTAGAGCCGGGAGCCCGGGAGGAACAGGGGTTGAATTGAGGTATAAGCGGATATGAGCGGGAACATGAATGTTCTGCTGGTTGTAGGCATTGTTATCCTGCTGGGGGCGGCTGGAGGAAGGATCTTTCAGAAATTAAGGATGCCGGCCATCATGGGATATATCATAATAGGGATCCTGCTCGGGGAGTCCCTGCATGGCATATTAAGCGGTCCTGTGCTGAATTCCTTTGTTCCCATAATAAATCTTTCCCTGGGGATAATAGGTTTCATGATAGGTTCTGAGCTTAATTTTGAACGCTTCAGGCGGTATAGCAGATCCATTTATACGATCCTTTTCTGCGAGACGGTATTGACTTTCCTGGGTGTCGCGGCCGTTGTGACATTTTTCACAAAAGAGCTCTATATGGGACTCATACTGGGCGCTCTGGCGTCGGCTACAGCCCCTGCCGCTACTTACAGTGTTTTAGGGGAATACAAGGCGAGGGGCCCTCTTACCATGACGACCCTTTCCATTGTGGCTCTTGATGACGGGCTTGCGCTGATAATATATGGATTGGCGAGCGCTTTTGCCAGGTCTTTTATGGCGCATGAGAATATTTCCCTGCTCAGCGTGCTGGGCGCTCCCCTGCTTGGCATAGGAGGAGCGATAGTGATCGGCCTTACTGCCGCGTTCGTTCTGCACGGGATGGTCATACGCGCGACGGATGCCGAGCGGTTCCTGCCGTTTACGCTGGGCACGATACTCTTTGTTGTGGGGCTTTCGATATTTTTTAAGGTGGACTTTATTTTTGCGTCAATGGTCCTGGGCGCCATGGTATCCAATTTACAGTCTTCGGACAACCGTGAGATGTTCAATGTCATTAAAAAATTCAGCCCGCCGATCTATATATTGTTTTTTGTCCTGGTCGGGGCGCGTTTGGACGCGAGGATACTGCTTAGAGGGGGTGTGCCTTTTCTGGCCCTTGCCTACATCGCGAGCAGGAGCGCCGGAAAAATGACAGGTGCGTATATCGGTGGCAGGCTGTCAAAGGCCAAAGAGACCGTGACGAAATATCTCGGTTTCTGTCTTTTTGACCAGGCGGGTATCGCGGTCGGGCTGGCGATAGCGGCATATAATACTTTCAGCGGCATGGGATATGAGAAGGAGGGGCTTCTGATAATCAACATTATCACCGCGACCACTTTTCTGCTGCAGTTTCTGGCCCCGCCCATGATCAAATACGGCATAAAAAAAGCGGATGAACTGAACAGGAACGTTACGGAGGAGGATATAATCGGGACATACAGGGTGCGGGACGTAATGGATGAAGACGTTATCCTCATCAAGGCGAACAACAACCTCCGCCAGATACTGAATATAATGAAAGGGAGCGCCGGGTATACTTTTCCCATTGTCGGAATGGATGGCAAATTTGCCGGCGTGACGTCGCTGGGGGAGATACGCGATACGTTTTATGAAGAACAGATGGACCAGCTGATCCTGGCCGGGGATATTTTAAGGGAAACGACCGCCGTCGCATACGCGGACCAGAAGCTGCAGACCGCCATTGAGATATTCAAGTCCCGGAAGGTGGATTATCTGCCGGTTTTAGACAGCGAAGGATCGCAGAGGGTGGTGGGCCAGGTGGAATACCGCAAACTCATGGATCGCATGGACAAGGAAGTGCTTCTGCGCCAGCAGGAGCTTGAGGCATAAGAGGAGGGGGTATCAGTGAAGAATATGACGAGGACGTTGATAGTGATATTTGCGCTCGGTATTGTTCCGGTTCATTTTTTGGCGGACAGGGCTGAATGCCGGGAATACGCTAATCTTTATGAGCGATTCAGCAAAAAAGAGGTTGTGAAGATCCATGTTTCCGATGTAACGGATTCGACCGGCGGCCTTAACATGGGCGACCTTGAAGCTCTCAGGGGTATGCTGGAAAACGCGCTTGTCACGCGGATGACCATAAATTTTGAACCGGTTCCGGACATGGAAGAAGCCGATATAGCCGTAAGTTGCGACATTACCGAATTCTTGTGGACGGAGGATGATCCGATCGACATGATAACCGGTATCGGGCCCATATTAATGGATGCCATGATACGCGAAAATTACACCCGTCTGCAGGCGGTTTTTACAGTGACGGATCCGGGGCGCGGCAGGACGTTGTGGAGAAAAAAGCTAAAGGCGACGATCACGGACAAAAAAATACCCGAATCGGAGAGTGTGTCTATGGCTGAAGAGAGGCTGGTCAAGGTCTTTATGCGTGAATGTTTCAGTAAGACACACGGGCGCAGGCGTTGACAATGGCTGCCAGGGATTATTACAAAATACTGGGGGTAAAGGAAGACGCGGGTATCGGTGAGATAAAGAAGGCTTACCGTAAACTCGCGTTGAAATATCACCCTGACAAGAATCCCGGGGACGCAAAGGCTGAGGAAAATTTCAAGAACATATCAGAAGCCTACTATACGCTGGGGGACGACAAAAGGCGCGGGGAATACGATAACCTGCGCAGGATGGGAGCGTTCACCGGTGATTTTTCATCAGATCAGGGGTTTGATTTTTCGGACTTTTCCCGGCATTTTTCAGGCAAACGCAGGGGCTTCTCATCCGGATCCATGTTCAGCGATATCTTTGGGGATGTATTCTCCGGGATGGGGAATGGCGCCGGAAAAGGAGGATATACTTTCCGCTATTCGACGGGGGGCCAGCCCGCACGCGGGGAATACGCGGAGGTAAACACGGATATAAAAGCAGCGCTTCCCGTGCCCCGCGATCTCGCCAGGAAAGGGGGAGAGGCCAGGTTCAATCTCTCGGGCGCGAAAAGTATAAAGCTCAGGATACCGGCCGGCACCGGGAACGGCCAGAAGATGAGGTTAAAGGGACAGGGTGAGAGATGTCCGTGTTGCAGGAAGAGAGGGGACCTGATCCTGACGATAAACATAGAGAAATAGCTTACCCGTCTCGCAGTATCGGCCTCCCGCTGGTCGCTATCTCTGCCGGTTATGAAGAGAAATTACGTCATTCCATTTTTTATACTTCACAAAGGATGTCCGCATCAATGTATTTTCTGTGATCAGAACAGGATAACAGGTCAGCGGAACATACATCCGGAAGAGGACGCCGACACCATAGAACGCTATCTTTCCACCATACCTTCAAACGGCGTGAATATTGAAGTCGGTTTTTTCGGAGGCACATTTACCGGGCTTGCGGCAGAGGCCCAGGAAGGATTTTTGCGGGCCGCATATCCGTTTATCGCCGAAGGCAGGGTCAGGGGGATAAGATTGTCAACCCGCCCGGATTTCATTGATAAGGGCGGATTAGAGCTGCTCAGGAGGTACGGGGTAGTATGCGTTGAACTCGGAGTCCAGTCCATGTCAGACAGGGTGTTGTCAGTGTCGCGAAGGGGGTATACGGCGCTGGATGTGGAAAGAGCCTCGCGTATGATATTAAAGGAGGGGTTTATGCTCGGGCATCAGATAATGGTAGGCCTGCCTTCCAGCCGGCCGGAGCACGAATATTATACGGCCAGGCGGGCCAGGGAGCTTGGCGCGAGCCAGATAAGGATATATCCTCTCATTGTGATAAAAGGCACGGAATTGGCTGAATGGTGGACGGCAAAGCGATATGAGCCGTTGAAGGAAGAAGATGCTGTTGAGCGCTGTATGCGGCTTATCCTGTATTTTGAGGCGCACAATGTCAAAGTCATCCGGTGCGGCCTGCATCCTTCCGAAGGATTGTTGAACGGGAGTGATTATCTGGCCGGCCCTTTTCATCCGTCCTTAAGGCAGAAGGTCGAAAGCCGTATTTTCGCGGTCATGCTCGAGAGGCTTCTCCCGAATACCGGCATTACGGCTGTGTTATTTAATCCCGGTGATGAAGCCGCGCTTTTCGGTTTTCAGGGAAAAAATTCAGTGTTGTTGCACAAAATATCCGGTCCGGGAAAAGCGGCTTTAACAAGAGACATTGAAGTTCCGCGGGGCTGCCTGAGGGTGACGGAAAGACAGGGAGAGCGTGAAAGGGTTTTTACCCTGGACAGAAAACAGGCCGCCGAACAGACCATACCGGAACTGTTGTCGCCTTGAACATGCTGGTCATCCACGATCATAGATTGCCTTATGAATACATAGAGGCTTTGAGCGGAAAGATATCATGTGATGCGTGGTATTCTTTGAACGCGCCTGTTGACAGCAAAGTATATTCTTCTGTTTCATCCCATCCCGACATCTATTTTTTTCAGCTTGATCACAATATCCTGATACACGCGCCCGCAGTGCCGGAGGACCTGCTCCAGGGATTGAAAAAGAACGGCATGGACCTGATAAAAGGGGAGTCTGATCCCGGGTCCGCTTATCCAGAGACCGCCCGGTATAATGCTGTCCGTGTCGGCAGGATGGTCTTCCATGATCTGCGGTGCACAGACCCTGCCATATTGAAAAAAGCCCGTGAGACGGGATTAAGGACGATCCATGTCGCGCAGGGATATACGAGGTGTTCGGTTCTCCTCCTGAATGACCGGGCTCTTATGACTTCTGACCGTGGGATAGCCCGGGCCGCCGTGGAACTGGGCATAGAGGTCCTTCTTATCGCGCCCGGCCATATTTCGCTTCCCGGTGAGCGGCATGGTTTTATAGGCGGGGCAGGGTGCAGGCTGCCCGGGGATTCCGTTGTATTGCTCGGGGACATTGCGCATCATCCGGACGCCGTTCGAATAAAAGGTTTCTTTGAGGAACAGGGCGTGAACCTGATCAGCCTGCCGGGTTTAACTCTTTATGACGCCGGCGGCCTTATGATCTTGAAAAGGGTCCACTGAGGCCGTAAAAACGGTATAGTCTTGTTGGTCTGCCGTCCCTGCCGCTCTAACCGCTGATCGCTCCGCGTCTTTTTCTCCGGAAATACACGATTGTCACGCTGCCCGCTAAAAACAGCGCGGAGCTTACAGGTTCAGGGGTTGTCAGCTCAAAGGCCATATCCACGCTTTCGCCCGTAACAGGGTCCAACAGTTCCTGCCATCCATTGACAGCTGTCCATTGAGCCGCGTCATCATTCCAGTGGTCTATTGAAGTCTTCCAGCCCCAGGAGTCGTTATCCGCCGATGCAATGGATATCCAGTAAATATTACCCGCTTCCTGAATAAAAGGATCGTAACTGATATCTACGTCATACCTGTAACCAATATGCCCGGTCCTATTCTGATAGCCATCCTCATACCCCGCGAACGGATCAAAATTATATGTATGGAGCACGGTGCCTGGATGGCTGTAAAGGAGGTCCTGGCCGGCAGGAATATCGGTCCAGAAGTTGATCTGGAAGCCTACTGGAGATGGGTTATCATCAATAAAAGAACCCCACCAGTGGATATCAATTATCGGGCTGCCATCCGCACAAAAAAAGTCATCCGCCACAAAAGGGGT
>DAOVKF010000167.1 GCA_030631915.1 Candidatus Omnitrophota bacterium | reverse complement strand
TGCCGGGTCCAAAGCAATGAAGGGCATGCTCTGTTTCGGCCCCCTGCTGGAGTCAGAGCTGTTAAAAGTCCCTCATCACGGCGGCCAGCTGGGCGATATGCGTGTTGTCCGTGAATTTATCGAAGAAGTGGGCTGTAAGCACGCCGTGGTCTCAACAAGCGCGGGTTATGCGAAGAACAGGGAGCTTTTTGAAAAATTAAAGGAACAGGACACAAACATTTACATGACCTCTGATCACGGCGCTGTTATCGCTGAGGAGACCGAAGACGGATTCTTTATCAGGCCTTTTTGCCGCCGACCCTGACCAATCGATACAATGATCCGGAGCCATATCCTGAATTTATTATGGCTTAACGCTAAGAATTTTTTGATAATACCTGTTGACATTGCGGTTTTATGGTGTATCATTTCAGTAAATAGGAATAACGGGAGTACGATTTAAACAAGGAAGCTATTTTTGTGGTAAATTGCAAAGGAGGATTCATGAAAAGGGTGTTATATGCGGGGATTTTCGCGCTGTGTGTCATGGTATGCGCCACAGCCGCGTATTCGAGCGTTGATGGTACGTTTGAAGTGGCTCTTGTAGCAGTGGACGGCGACGTCCAGGTGGATGAGAAAGGCGACGGCACCTGGAGTTACGCGATAGCCGGCATGCGGCTCAAAACAGGCGCCGGCCTGAAGACAGGGTATGACTCATCGGTCGATATCGTGTATGACGCCGAGGGCCTCAATCTGGTCAGCATAGACGGAGATAGCCGGATCACAATAAGCCAGGAAAGCCTGGAACTGCTCAAAGGGTCTGTGCTTGTTAAGTTCGATAACATGGGGACAGGTTCTTCTTTTGTGGTTAAAACACCTACGGCGGCGTGCGGCATCAGGGGCTCGGGCATGGGTGTTGACTTTATTCAAGGCATGACCGTTGTCAGGGCCTATGAGGACAGGGTATATGTCCAGGGCCTTGACGCGCGCGGTAACCCGGTTGGTAAAGAGATCATTATTCCCGAAGGCTGGAAAACCGCTGTAAAAGAAGGCGGGACATCCGAACCTCCGGAAGAATTGTCTGAAAACGAGCAGAAGATATGGGACGCGTGGATAGAGATCATTACAGGCGAGGGAGAAGAAGAGGGCCCCGGCGAAGAGGACGAGGAGCCGGACCCCAAGGACCTGGATGATGTCAAGGATATCAGCCCGTCTCAATAGAGGCCGGGACAGGGCTATTATCATAAACTAACCGAAAAAAGGGGAGAGTGGAGTTATGAAGCAGAGATCGATTATCTTATTCGCGCTGGCTGTTTTTTTCGCGGGCACGGTCTTTTTCGCGGGCACGGGTTTCGCGTGGGAACAGGGGCACGTGAAGATCGAACCCGGGTTTAAGGTCACCGAACAATGGGACAGCAATATTTTTTATGATTCGACGGATGAAAAAGATGATTTTGTAACCCTGCTTACTCCCTCCATAGCGTCCGAATTCGGTTTCGGGGCAGAAGGCAAACATAAACTCCTCATGAGTTACCTTGTCGAGCTGGGTATTTTCGCGGAGTATGATGACCAGAACTACGGCAACCATGATGTCAATACCGGCGTGGCCCTGGATTTTAACGACTACACCCTGGATGTCAACAACAGGTTCCAGTTCACCTCATCCCGCGCGGGCACGGAATTCGAGAACCGGAACCTGCGCAAGATAGACACGTTCGATACGGTTCTGGGCTGGCACTTTAACAAGATAGATTTTGACACCGGGTATGAATATTATATCGTCGATTATCTCAGTGACACACTGGAAGCCTTGAACAGGTATGAAAATACCGGCTGGATAACCGGCTATGTCGAGGTAATGCCGAAAACAAAAGGCCTGCTGGAATTCACGTATAAGAACATCCAGTATCCGGACACGGGCGGCAGGAACGCCGACGCCTTCAGGTTTATGGGAGGGGTCAAGGGAGACATAACCGCCAAGGTCAGCGGCCTGATAAAAGCCGGGTTCAAGGCGAAAACGTACAGGAACTCATCGGCCAATGACTTCTCGAACTTCGTTGCCGAGATGGGCCTCCTTTATGATATCAATGACAGGACGGACCTGACGTTCTCTTACAACAGGGAACCCTATGAGTCGACGTACAGCAACAATAACTATTACAGCGGCGACCATTTCCTTGCCGATCTGAACTACAGGTTCGGCGGGAATTTCCTGGCGAAACTGGACGGCATGTATTTTTACAACGCGTATCCGTCACCCGGCGCCGGCGAATCCAAGAAAAGAAGAGACCACGAATGGGCCCTCGGCACCGGATTGGATTACAACTGGAAAGAATGGCTGACAGCGGGTGTGGGTTACAGGTTCCATCAGCGCGCGTCGAACATCGGCAGCAGGGACTATGACCAGCATGTGATAAGCGCGGACGTCTGCATGAAATTCTGACCAGATCGACTCTGAACCCGGATATTCTCAGATCTCCCTCTCCCCTTTCCGGGGAGAGGGCACTCTCCCACAATAACATTGACACCATAATTGTTTTGTGTAGAATAGTGTTGCCATGACAACATATAAAAAAATCTCCCCTGTCCGGCCTGTAATAATATTGCTATTGTGTGCCGTATTCTCTTTTGGGTTCGCCGGTATGGCACGATCCGAAGGAAGCGACGGGACTTCTGCCGTGTCCGGCGAGTATCAGATAGGCCCTGAGAACGTCCTCCTGATAGAGGTCTATTACGGCAGGGACGAGAATCTTTCCCGCAAGGTCAGG
>DAOVKF010000005.1 GCA_030631915.1 Candidatus Omnitrophota bacterium | reverse complement strand
GCCATGGATAAGTACAAAGCGGGGTATCTGCCGGAACTTCTTGAATACAATATCCAGGGTATTCCGCTTGACTGCAAGCTCGAGGCCGATGACGTTGTTTTCCGGAACGGCGTAATAGAGTTCAAGGCCCTGATCGAAGCCGGATCACAATACTCAAAAGCCGGCGTAGAGTTCAGGGACGCCGGGGGCGGTGGTTATCAGGTTTTCCTCCAGCAGAAAGAAGATGGCATAAGCTGGGCGATCAACCTGGCCAAAGGCACATCCCTTGAATACGCGCCCGGCATGTTCTCAACGGTCTATACGACACTGGCTTCAGAGGATATTTCCATAGAGACTGCGACATGGAACTCTTTCAGGGTCTATGCCGTGGGTCCGACCTTTAAGGTATGGCTGAACGATGACCTCGTCATTGACTGTAATGATATCGGCGGCGTGATAGACGAGGGCAGTGTAAGCTTTATGACAGGCCCGGGAACAGCCGCGGCGTTCGACGACCTGATAGTAAAAAGTTATGTCTATGAACAGGGCCTGGCGGCTTCGGAAACCGTTACTGATAACGAATTCTTTGACCCCTCGGCTCCGCTCGGGACAGACTGGGCGCCGTGGCCGGATAACGGTATCTGGGAACAAAGCCATGACGGCGCGTATCTGATACAGAAAGACGCCGGCGGCGTGCCGCATATGATCGTGCTGGAGAAGCCTGAGGAATACGCCGATATCCTGGCGGATGTGGACATAAAGTTTGACAGCGGAACCGATACGGCCGGGGGCATCATATTCAGAAGCGACCACAATTATGAGAATTACCTGCAGGTGACCCTTGATTCCGCTGACGGAAGGGTCTATCTGGACAGGATAGACGGAATGGCATACGAGAGCATAGCGTTCGAACAGATACCGGTCCAGACGGATAAATGGTATCACCTGAAGGTCAAAGCCATCGGAGAGCACATTGAGATATATGTCAACGGCAGGAAGATGTTTAACGCGATCGACACTCAGTTCGACGCCGACGAGAAAGGAAAGATCGCGCTGTTCACGGGCCAGGGGACAAGGGCGGGATTCAAGAACATCAGGATCAGCAGCATTACCCCGTTCGACAAATTGTTATCCGACCCTGAACTGCCGGGGGACGAATATACTTTTCTCAAAAAACTCAATACCCTTTCAAGGACAAAGGACTTTGACGCGAACCTCAGGGTAAACAGGGAAGACAGGATACTGTTCGAGATAATAGGCTCCGGCGATTATACCTTCTCCGCCGGCGGAGGTATCCCGGGTATTAACATGCAGCTTCTAAAAGACATATCCAGCGCGGTCAATCTTACCTGGTGGAATAAAGAGACCAACACCATGACCGGAGACATAAATTCTGACGGTGAAACCGATGAGCTTGATCTGGAACTTGTGCAAAAAATAAGCCTTCTGACCTCTGACGCCAGCACGAAATATTACGTAGAGGATGTCCTCGGCCTCAATACGGCCAATCTTTCCCAATTGCGTCAGAGAATAAGCGGCCAGCGTTATATAGACGCGTTCGACGACGCTATTGACAATGACGATTATACGTTTACCGTCATGGAATTTCTTATCAAATACGCGGACCTTACGGGCGACGGAGCCGTCAATTACAGGGACACGCAGCTCTTTCTGGAGAATTTCATGCTGTATGAATTCATAGCCGCCATGAAAAGCGCCATGGAGAGCATTGAATTCATCCCGTCGGGGACGTTCGGTCCGCTGTCTCTCAATGATTTCGGGTCATGGACAAGCGGGCAGAAAGCGCTGTTCATCGAAAGACTGAACCAGTATATATCCACCATGGATACGAGCCAGGCGATCGCTGAATTCCGGGATTATAACAACGACGGCAAAGCCGATTTTAAGGATAAGTCCGTCTGGGAGCATTACAGCGTTAAAGACGGTAACGGCGAACTCGTGAATTATATCGACGAAGAAAGTATTATTGACGCCGGCGCCACTTACAGAATAGACCTTAACGGCGACGGGTTGCTCACGAGAGATGATGAGGAAGGTTTTGACGACCTTGAGTTCATCAAAAAGATATTCAACCTTACACACGACGCCATAACGCCTGAGGCATTGTCCCTGGCGGACGTTGACAGGGACGGAAAACTGGATGAGGAAGACATGGCCCTTTACAGGAACCTGCAGGAAAATTACGTGGATATTAACGGCGACGGCGCCGTGGACATGTCGGACCTTTTGAAGATGATGGAGGCCATGACCCGCAAGAGAACAGCCGATGTCAACCTTGACGGCATTATTAACGATAACGATAAATTTGCCCTGAACGCCCTTTTAGGGTTCAAGGACGTCTTTTATGACGTCAACGGCGTTTTAGAGGGTTCCGCTCCGGTCACCTGTGATGTTCAGGTCACAACAGACGGTAATTACAGGCTCGGCCTGTATACAAAGGCCGTTAGACAGGGAGGGGAGATACCGGAAGGGTACAGTTTTATTTTCAGGATCTCCGCCGGGGGCCAGGAAAAAGGAAGAATATCGGTCAGGCCGACGGTCCTGACCGCTTCCTATGAATATCTCAGTTTAGGCCTGGGCAAAGGCAACTATCCGGTGACCGTGGAGTGGATCAACCCGCTGGAAGGTATCCAGGCTTTGATCGAAGAGATCGTGCTCGGCTCGTCCGTAAACATGAACGGCAACGACAGGGTGGACCTTCAGGATATAACACTTCTGGAGCGTATGATAGATGAAGAGACAGGTCCCGAATCCGAAGAACTCTCAAGCCGCATGGATATTGATTCGGACGGTGACGTTGACTGGGATGAGTATGGACTGCTGGAAGAGGCGCTCGAGACAGTCCATGACGTAAACGGTGACGGAAAGGTCGATCAGGAGGATATTGACGAAATAGAATATGTGCTGCGGTTACATGAGATGAACGAGCTGTATAAAGGCGCCGACATTGACGGTAATAACATGATCGAACAGTATGATATAGACGTGCTTAATACCGTAAGGATGCTGGATATAGACGCTGACGGTATAGTCAAGGCGGCGATCGCCACCCAGTCACTCGACTGGATGAACTTTGAACAGATAATGGAAGAGCTGGACAGGACCGGCAACAAGGATTACTTCCGGACCGGGTTAATGGCCAGTCTCGAACTTTCGGTAGGCCTGTTCCATTCGCTTGACAGGAACAATGACGGTGTATTCGATATCCTGGATATGGCCGAAGGCATGGATCCGACCAAATTCCAGGATTACAATGTATTCCGCATGACCAACAGCATAAAAGACCAAAATCACGATGGTTTTGACGACGAGACCGGTGCTCTTCTGATACAGGAAAACGTGGTCCTCTCCTATTTAGACGAACAGCTCATCGAAAAGACGATCGCCAATCTGCTCTTCCCGAACAGATTCACGGAAGAGGAGATGCTTGCCGCTGACGTGAACCGCGACGGCACAGTGGATTTTGAGGATTACGCGAGGCTGGACCAGCTGTATGACATGCTTTACAAGGGTGTTGACAGGGATATCGACGGTTCCGGCGGCATGCCGGACCATCAGGACCTTGAAGAGCTGCGAAAGATAGCGGTCTTTCTGACCGAGAGCGACATAAACCGTGACGGTGTCAGGGATGAAAATGACCGGAAGATCATAATGGATTCCATGGGCGGCATGAATACAAGGCTCGATGAGCCTGTCTCCGCGCAGAAATTTGTCACAAAACCCGACGGCAGCCAGATGGCAGGGGTAACGGAAGAATTCGGCGCGTATTGTCTGACCTATAATGTGAACATACCCAGGACCGGTTATTATAACGCGGGCCTGAGCGCGCGTTCGGATACGCCTCTTACCATGCCGGCATCGGGCAGTTATGACGTCAGGCTGTATGTTGACGGCAGGGACAGCGGGATGTTCATGATACTCGGCAGCGAATATGAGTATAACGAAGGCAGCCGTGAAATATATATCGAGAAATGGCCGGAAGATCTTCTGGAGAGCCTGATAGGGCAGACATCAGATCTTCCGGCATACGCTGATCTCAGGTCATTTCTTTCAGGGCTGGACCTGAAAATGGAAGGTTTAGAAACGGTATCAGAGTTTATGGAATATCTTAAAGAAAAAGCCGCGGGCCGGGATTATACGGAGGAAAATGTGGTTTCACTCGTTCGGGACTATGCCGCGGAAGGGCAGGGAGACGCGGGAAATTTTCTGGACAGCCTGAAGGGACTGGCCCAGGGCAGTCTTGAGATATTTTTAGAAGGGCCGGATTCAGCGGCCGGAGACTACACGACCATATCAGGCGTTATCCAGTACCTGGAAGACAGCGCCGCGGCTAACGGGTATACAGTAGATGATGTGAGAGGCCTTGTTGTCGATACTGTTATCAACGCGGAACAGGAAGCCATTGACAACGTGGAGATAAAGTTTGTATGGGAGAACCCGGGTTACAGGTATCTTGACCTTGACAGGGATTTCAACGGCGGGCCGTATGAAGCCAGCTGGGGCGACAGACCTGCAGGGTACGCTACGAGGTGGGATGGGTATGGCGGCGCGCTTTATGAGAGGGTGGCGAAAAAGATAGATCCCAGGACAGGCGCGGAACAGAGTGTAATTGTTGAGACAGACCTTGATGAAAAGGTGGCGTGCACCATGCAGGTCAGGGACGCTTTCATGGAAAGCGTGGAATACGATGCCGGCGCTGACCTGACCAGGGACGGAAGAATAGACGCGGCCGATCTCAGCGAGTTTTTTGAAGCGGCCATGGTCTATGGCCTGTATACCCGGTCCGATATCAGCGGTGACGGAAGGGTCGATGCCCATGACATCACGGCTTTTGACAACGCCCTTGAGGTAAGCAATACGCTGGCCGATCAGGCCATAAGCCTGGACGGGACAGAGTATGAAGTCAGATACGACCCGGCCAACGATTCATACGCCATAGGCGGATATACGACCGATACAGGCGGGCGTTTGATAGATGTTGACGGCAGGACATACATCATATTTGACGACATCAACGGTGAGGTCCGCCTGGCGGAGAAATTCAAGTCGGATATTACAGGAGAAACAGGCAAAGACCCGGATGGCCTGATAAACCTGGAGGACTGGGCCCTTATGTGCGATTCATTGACCGTTAAGCCTTTCAGGGAACCACCTTTAAGCTACGTGTCTATGAGCTACGGGCTTGAAGAGCCGCACTGGTCCGCGGACGGGCAGGTTGTAAAAAACCGGGATGTTGTAGGCGAGATGGCGTTTGTAAGTCAACTGCCGGCTAATATTTTATATATTCTCAACAGTCAAGGTCCGAAAGATTGCATACAGACATTTCGAACGATAATGCTGGACGAGAGTCGGAATATGTGGAAGTTCGAAACCCCGAGAGAATTTCAGCAGGTATTGATAGAGCGCGCCCTGGCCCTCGGTGATGAACGCCTCGCGGATATTATAAAGATGCCCGCGAGGATCACTTACCGGTTCGATATACTGGATGAATGCGCGGACGGCTATGATTTCGGCGTTGTGATGCGCACCGAAGGGGCCCTGCCCGGGGCAGGCCACAAATATAAGTTCAATATTTATGTCGACGGCATGGAGACCGAAGCCGCTGCCTTCGAAGCCCTTCCTTCGCGTGATTATGTCCAGGTATTCGGCCGCATAGACTCCGAATATCTGAAACTCGGGACGCACGATATAACGTTCGAAGTCGCTGACAGTAAGGACACTATAAATATCAATGAGGTGTTTCTAAGAAGGTCGGATTACCGCGCGGACCTTGATGGCAGCGGGTTCATCGACCTGGCGGATTACGGGCAATTCATGGAACAATTCGCTTCAAGTTATAACATATATCCCGTTGATATCGAAGGGTTCACACAGACCGCGTATATTACGAGGGAATATGACGATACGAAAAGCATCCTGTTCCCGGACGGCCGGATCTTTGAGGCGTACGCGGACGGAAGTCTTGTGGATATCGATAAAGACGGTATCCCGGCCACTTATCTCATAAAGGGCCCTTCGGCGGAGGACGGCAATATCTATCTGTCAAGGCTTAACAGCGCTGATTTCAACAAAGACGGCACAGTCGACTGGAAGGACGGCCTTATATTCCGGCTCGGATATCAGGATGAATATATCAGGTTTAAAGGCAGTGATTATATAAGCGCTGATCAGGGGTGGGAGCGGGATGACACCATGGCAGTGTGCTATTCCCTTAACAAGAGGATAGGATACCAGGTGGAGACCGAATACAGCGGGAACTATTACACGGGATTGAACGTTATGGAAGGGATTGGCATTAACCCGGGCGGTGATTTCGAGATAGAGGTCTATGTGGACGGGATATGGAGAGATACCGTAGCGGTAGAGCGGAACGTTTATGATTTCAGAAAAGTGTCGATACCGCTGTATCTCACGCGTGGAGGGCACGTGATAGAATTTGAATGGTCCGGCGGGGATCATACGGGGTCAAGCGCGCTGGTCCTCAGTGACGTTTTTGTGTTTGATTCCGCGTTCGATCTTAACGGAGACGGTCTGCTTGAGGCGGATGACGTGGAAGCGTTAAAGCTTCAGATGATATCCACGGGCGACCTGGAAAAAGTGACAGTGGGCGGTTCCGTATATTATATAAACAACAATAACGACGGCACGTTTACCATATACGGCGATTCATATGACAAACTTGCCGTTACGGATAAGGATACGGGCACGGCAGAACTGCCTTCAGGGAGGATGCTGCGCGTATCGCTGGATATAAAGGAGCGTATCGTCGCCCGGGACCACCTGATGCAGGATATTGATATGGACAGAGAAGTGACGGATACGGACAGGGAATACGTGGTCAGCCGGACGGAATTTACGAACCTCTGTATCCCGGCAGTGGATTTCATGGAAAAAACAGGCCAGGGCTGGAGATATGACGCTGATGACGAAAATGTCATAGTCGCGACAGGCGAAGGCGATAATAACGAGGATACTCTTGCTTATGCTTTCAATGTAGAAGAATATTTCATATACAGGGTAGGTGTTAACATCGAGGGTTTGACAGTGGAGGGGCTTGACCCGGATTATCACGCGAGTTTCCTTATGTCCATCGACGGAGTGAAGAAACACATCAGGGTAAAAGCCGGGGAAATTCAGGGATATGCGGAATTCATGCTTGATGAGGGCGATCATGCGATGGAACTTTCCTGGGATAACAGGCACCTGCTGGGCGAGGCGAAACAGATAAAATTTAAGAGCGTCTATGTGAGCGACACCAGGGCGGGCGCCGCAGGTGACCTTGACAAAAACGGCATTATCGACAGCCGGGATATTTCAGCATGGGACATGGAAAGCCCGTTCGAGAAAGATTCGTTCGAGATCAATATAAGCGGTACTGATTACCTTGTTACCGCGCTTACAGACGGACGATTGATCTTCAGGGATGATAACCTCGGGAAAACTTTCGTGTCAGATGAACAGGGAAAAACAGTGGAAATAGATGGCGATAGATCCGTTATACGCCTGGATGCCTCCTCAGGGGAGCTTAGCGTGGAAAAACACATGGAAGCGGATATTAACATGGACGGGTTTATAGATCACGCGGACTATGCAGGCCTTATTTCCTCGCTGGCCCTTTCTTCGCAGTCTAAATCTGCCATGGATCACAGGCTTCTCGCGCCCGGGGACAGGGAAAGGGTCACACATCTTATGGACGGCACGATCGCGATCACAAAAGAGGATAATGAGATATTTGTGCTGGGGAATGATGACCCGCATGAATGGGACCTGACATACGACTTTGCGGTGGAAAAGGATTCCGATTACGTATTCGGTGTGTTCTCGTCCGAGTTTTCCACCGTAACACCGGGTTATCGCTACGATATAGCGGTTATGGTCGACGGTGAAAAGAAAGGGTATCTGCAGGTCAAACAGGATACTGCTCAACCCATGACCGATACTATATTGATCAAAGGATTGACCGAGGGCAGACATGATATCGCTCTAAGGTGGACCAATGCCGGCGAAGTCGAGGACGCGACCCTGCATTTACACAGCGTGTATCTCACGGACGCGGGCGTTCCGCGGGAATGCGACCTGGATAACAACGGTATTGTGGATGGCAGGGATTCCGCGATATGGCAGGACGCGAGGCCCGCGACAGCGGATTGCAGAAAAGTCATTTTAGCGGGAGCAGGCGGCAGCGAGGAGGTTTATACTGTTCAGCTGAATTTTGACGGTTCATTAAGAGTAATGGATGAAGATGGGCTTGTCTACGAGCTGAACTATAAGACACCGTATTTCGTGCCGGGTGAGGCGCTTCCTTACACGGAATATACTACCGGCGGCATACCTGTCAGGGAATATATCCTTGACATGGCAGCCGTGGAAGCTGTCCGTGAGGTCGTGATCGATGACAGTACAGGCTTGATATCTATCGTGGAACGCGGTCTGTCCGATGTGGTCAAAGACGGCAGGATAGACAATACGGACCTTGAAAAAGTGATCCGCGAGTCACAGAAGGCGCAGGTCAGATACGAGGCTTTCAAGTATACCGGGCTTGAGCAGGTAGAGGCTGTCTTCCGGCTGGCCGAACCCTACACTGATTCCAACGGGAACGGCCGGTATGACGTGGCTGAAGATTTTGAGGATATTAATGGGAACACTGTATGGGACAGCGGAGAACCTTACACTGATTCCAACGAGAACGGCGTGTATGACGAGGCTGAAAATTTTATAGACCTGAACAATGACGGGGTCTGTGGTCCATACGACTGGGCAAATACATACGGTTTTAAAGCGGGGACAGACGGACGGATATCATTTATCCCGGAAGATCTGACTGAAATATTTGAAGGATCAGGGCCGCGTGTCCCGTGGAGGATACCACCAATAGACCCCACACATATCGAACCGGCGGTCAGCTATGATGTTTCCGGCCTGGACACCGGCGCTTATGTAATACAGATATACATGGATCCAATCGATGTGGGCACAACCGGTGATTTTAGCGCCTGTATCCCGGCAGGGTTTGTCTACAAGTTTGATATAGAGGTTACGGCGCCGGCCTATTACTCCGAAGATTCCCGGAAAAAAGTAGACCTGGGCGGCAATACCTATATTATCACCAGACAGGCGAACGCCTACGGGATGCACTGGTGGAAATTCACTGACGAGGACACGCAGGAAGTATCCTATTCCTCTGAAGATGTCGAGGTAACCCTGGACGGCAAGGTCTATACCATTTCCGCGAACAGGAGCGGAGAGATACAGTTCAATGGAAACTACGGGCCCATAGAGGTTTCTCCGTTTGAGGTGTACAGAGAGGCGCAGGGCGGCAGGGCGTTCATCACAGGCTCAGCCCCTGTTGACATCGCGGGCACGGCTGACGAGATAAAACTTGTATGTTCGAACTACGCGGAAGCAAGGCCGGTTACGCTCCAGCAGGTCGTGATACGGCGAGCGGATGTTGATACCGCGGCCGATATTACGGGCGACGGTATTGTGGATGAACAAGACATAAAGAAATGGCAGCAGCTCGCCCCGTCCGAAAACAGTTTCAGGAAGATAAATCTGAACGGCGTCCCATACACTGTAATAAGCGCCGAAGGCATGGAAGAATATATTTTCCGGAACGAGGATACGCTCGAGGAAATCGTCTCCGAATATTCCGGCATTCTCGTATCCCTGGACGGCGGGGATTATGTCATTTCCAGGGACGATGCAGGCGGTATCCGGTTGAAAGAGCATGACGCCGCTGATATCGACATGGACGGCATGGTAACGGATCATGACGCCGCGCTTATGAGGATAAACAGTTTTGTCTACAGCGAGAAGAAAAAAGGAACCGACTTCATGACGCTGGACGTCGCGGATTACGGCGCTGACACATGGGATCTGGACCTGAACGAAGGCATGCTCTCCTGTCGCGAGGATAAAGGCGCGATTACGTACGGGTTCGATATACCCGCGAGGGCCTCCTTTGACATAGAAACAGTGCTCTGGGGAAATGCAGCCGGCCATACGCTTATATTAAAGGTGTATGATAACGGTGAATATATCGGGAATATCGAAGCGGATATTAAGAACGCCTCAGATGGACGGATCGTGGTTCTGGAGGATATTGAGCTGGAAGCCGGGACGCACAATATAACCCTTTCATGGTGTAATGACGACGATTTTCCATGGGATAACGGAGAACCCTTTACCGATGCCGACGGCAACGGCCGGTATGACGAAGGCGAGGATTTTGAGGATATCAACGGGAACGGCATATGGGATGAAGACTTTTATTTTCATAACGCCGAAGAGATCGGTATAAGCGAGATCATGATACGTGATACCCGGGAGGACCCCAGATGCGACATGAACAATGACCGCATGGTGGACCATCGGGACGTTATAGAGTGGTACGAGTCAATGGACCGGGAGGGGTATATCATGAAACTCGAGACCCTGGACATAGACGGAACGGATCATGACTTCTATGCGGCGTATTGCGGAGACGGTATTGCCGCGATCTATGAAGGGGATACCCGGCTGGCAGTGACCCGCGACGGGATCGTCCGGCTGTACGGCAGGGATTTTGTTCTGCGCAAAGCCCCTGAAGGCAGTGTGTCCCTGATAGAGCATCATAAAACGGATGTCACGAAAGACGGTGTTATTGACCCATCTGACCTTAAAGCTGTTACTAAAGCGATCGAAAAATTTGTCCCGCCTTACAGGGTTGTGGATATGGATGGTGACGGCGATATTGACTGGGACGACGTGAGATCATGGTGGGTCGCCGAGAACTTCCCGCAAGTGGAAGATATGGACGCCGACGGCGATATGGACTGGGAAGACGTAATATCCTGGATAGCGGAAAGCAGTCAATTCGGTTATGGTGTAACAGATATGGACGGGGATCATGATGTGGACTGGAATGACCTGAACATCTGGAGCGGCACTATAAGGGCGGATATACTGGGCCTGAGATCCCATGTCAGGGAGATCAAGGTGTCCGTAGACGGCACAGCCGGCACATACGGTTTTCTGGATTTTCTTGACGGCAGTTATCAGATATATGATATCTGCACAGGCGGTCTTGCGGCGGAAAAGGACATGCAATACGACGCCTGCAGTTGTTTTGATATGGATGGTGACCGGGATGTCGATGTTGATGATATGAGACTGTGGCAGGAGATGACGCCTTCGGCAGCAGACACTCTTGAGCTGTCGGTCACCATGGACAGCACCACCCGTACGTACGGCGCGGTAAAATACCATGACGGGAGTCACCGCTTCTATGACAGGTTGACAGGGGCTCTCGTTGCTGAAGTGCCTGCCGGGCGGAACATCGTTGCACTGGAGGGAGAAGAATACGTTATTCTCGAGAATACCGCCGCGGGCTTTAACATGGTCAGGGTCCTGCCCGAGGATATCAACAAGGACGGGTATCTGGACGGAAGGGATAAGGACATGATCCTTGACAGACTGGGCCTGATAAATGAACCTTACACTGACGCCACCGGTAACGGGGTATGTGACGAGGCCGAGGATTTTCAGGATATAAACGATAATGGGGTATGGGACAGCGACGCCTTATTTGACGGGCGCGCTGACCTTGACGGCAGTAGTATCATCGACAGAAATGACCTTCTGGAATACAACAGCCTGGTGCCGGTTTCCGGAAAAGAACAGAAGGTCAATATTAACGGCGCTCTTTATTACGTGCGTTATAACGATGACGGCAGGTTCACTGTCAGGGACGAGGGCCTTTCTGAAGTATGTGTCAGTGACGCGGCCGGTTACGCCGTTATCGGGGGAAAGGCCTGTGAAATGATGGTTGTGGACAACAGGATCGCGGTAAACGAAGTCATTATCTCCGATGTGGACAGGAACAACGTGCTCAACAATTCGGACCGTCAGCTCCTGGAGTACGCGTCCGGCTCCGGACGTATCGACTCCGTGCCCCTGGCGGACAGGGGGCTTATAGATACCTTCTCCGAAGACTTTGATTTCCACATACCGGCCGGGTCATCCGGAAATTATAATATCGGCCTGGAGATCGCCGCTGTCGAGGAAGTGTATGAACCTTACACGGATCGCGATCAGAACGAAGTATATGACGGACCTGAAGATTATGTGGATCTGGACGGCAACGGGGAATGGGGCACGGATGAACCTTATACAGACGCCAACGGGAACGGCAGGCATGACGAAGGCGAGGATTTTGAGGATATTAACGGCAGCGGCATACGGGACAGAGTGGATACGACCGGCGCGTTCAGGGTATCAAAGGTAGTTTCAGCAGATGAGTACAGCGTGCTTGGCTGGTTTGACATTCCCCTGAATACGGATGTCGCGCAAACGGGTAAGATAAACGTGCCCGCCGGGATAATCCTGCCGGGCGATTATACGACGACGATAAGATTCGAGTGGTTCGGCGCCGCGTATTCGTATCCGGTCCGCGTAAATAAAGCGTTCATCGAGGACGCGCGGTATATCCAGACCGCGGACCTTGATCAGGACGGGGCAATAGACGAGGTCGACCGGAATATCCTGCAGAGTGAATACGCCGAAGAGACCGAAGGACACGTCACGCTTTATGACCTGACCGGCGCTTATACCGCGGAATACGCGGTAAGCCAGGTGACCGTGCATCCCACTCAGACCGGAGAATATATCGCGTATATGTTCACTGATACGCTTACCGCGGCCGCGTATACGTCAAATGAGTACGGCCGGGTCACCCTGCCTCCGGCAGGCCATGAATTCGTAATAAGAGAAACTGACAGCGGGATCATACTTACGCGGCGGAACAGGGAGTTTATCGCTCAGGACGATGTTCTGGCATTCGCCGGAGAGAAAATGTATTTATATGACAGCGAAGCGGGCAGGTTTATAGATGTAAATGACCCGGTGAACGAGTTCTATATAACGGATGGGACGGTCACGCTTGATGGTATTACTTACGGTGCGATGATCGAGAGCGGGCACGTTGTATTGCGCCGGGTCCGCGACGAAGTGACCCTTACGGGTAACAGGATCATCAGAACACCTGAAGCGGGTTTCGAGGGATCTGACGCGCTTGAGGCAGGCACCTGTATTACCAGGGGAGATACCGTGTATGGAGTGTCTGAGACGGCGGAAGGGGACATAATACTTACGCGCAAAATGGAGGAAACCGCCGAGGCGCAGGACAGTAACAGATATTTCCTTATTGAAAATGATATTTATCATATTGAAGAAGACGCGATGGCAGGGGGTGTCTATACCATTACAGCGGTTACCGGCGCTGCCACAGTTGCCGTGGACAATGATTCCGCGAGGGTCGTCATAGGAGAGGATGAATATGATATCGAGCAGTTTGACGTCGAGCGCCTGAGACTCGCGAAAAGGCCGGACGCTGTAAAGCCGCTCCCGGAACGTTATGTCGAGGCGGGCGGCGTTATGTACAGGGTAATGGCCATAACCGGCGGTGAATACAGGTTTATGGATACAGGGGGGATAGAGCCCGATGTTGAAAGCAGCGGGCATGAAGCTGTAATGGGTGGTATTCATTACCTGATCGACAGGGGAAGTGAAGGCGGGATCGCGTTAAGGCCGAAATTCGGCTCGGGTTCAGAGGACCCGGGTTCGCGTATCGTAAAACTGGGTGATAACACATATGAAATAACGGGTGATGCAGGGGCCTATGTTCTGACCTGTCTGCAGTCACAGGATATTGCCCTGCCTCAGGTGGATAATAACGAAGGCACCATTCAGCTGTCCGATGGCGCGCTTTACAGTATAACCAGCGCCGGTGACGGATATAACCTCGTTTTTGTCCGGATACCCGGGGGATCACACACGGGCGCTTCAGGGATCGTGAATATCGGCGGCGAGTTTTATCTGATGGAAGGGAACTCTTCCGGTGAATATACGGCGTCGCCTTACAGCTCGGGAGCCGTTCAGCCCGAGATAGACGGGACTGTGCTTACAGCCGGGGGCCGCATACTGGACATAACCCGGGAATCCGGATGGATAAAACTTACCGAGAGACCGCTTGATACTGAGAAAGATGGAATGATGCTTATAACACTTGAAGGCGGCGTGTATTCCACGTCCGTAAACGCCGGAGGTGATTTTTTCCTTACGTATGTATGCGGTATTGACAGAGCACCGGTGATCGACCAGGAAAACGATACGGTCGAGGTGTTGTCCGGCAACAAATATGACATATGGCGTGACGAGTTTACAGGCGAAATAAACCTGTCGCCTTACGTGGCCGGAAGTGTGCCTATGCCTGAGGGGACTGAAACAGTGGCCCTCAGGTACGGCGGTGAGGGCTATTTGGCTCTTTACGGAGCCGTATTTTCGACAGATGGCGAAACAGTAGGATCATTCCAGCCGGTCATGACCACTGAGTCCACGACAGCGGCTGTTCCCCCGCTTTCGGTTAACGCTGCTGACCAGACAGCGACACTGACTGCCGGTGGTGTTGATACCGTGTACAATATCAGGATAGAGCCTCTTTCAGGAGCTGTTTTCCTGTCCCTGAAACCGGTCAGAAGCGAACTTATATGTAATCAGAGAATAGATATTGAAGGTTGCATATACGATGTTCTCAGGACCCCGAGCGGACAGTATACGACGCCTGGATACGTGTTCATTCACGAAGGCGATATCTATCAGGGGACAGAGAGGGAAGTGACCATAGGGGCCACGGTATACGATATATTCAGGGATCCGGCTACAGAAGATATACGTCTGTCCGAAAGAACGGAAGAGATCACTCCGACAACGGGAGACGTCAGATCCGCATATGTTGAAATAGAAAGCGGAAAAAGTCAGCCGCTGGGCGCGGATAAAATAGTGTTGACGGGTGAGTACACCGTGACATATACGGTCATTCCGTCTGTTTTCGGTAACCTGGTATCCGAACAGACGTCCGGCCTTTCGTGGGCCGTGAGCAGTTACGGTTCCGGGTTCCTGATGATAGAGACAGACGCGTCCGGTAACATATACGAGTATCTGGATGAGGATCATAACGGCAGGGGATACGGGCGTCCGGTCCTTATATATAATAAAAATAGGAATAGTTATCTAACCTATACCTGGGCGGACATACAGGTCACTGTGGATATCTACCAGGGGGAATATTCTACTGACGGGACCGGCATCCTGACGGGTGTTGTGACCGGTGAGCGGACGGCTTCGTATGTATATGATACCGCCGGAGAGATGACGGACCTTGATCCCGCGGCAAACGGATGGGTTGTAATGTCCATGAGCCTTTACGCGTCCGGCGGCACTGATATTGAAGCGCAAAAGAGCTATGATGAAGAAGGCCGGCTGAGAAGGGAAGACCGGCCCGGCGATGACAGGACGCGTCTGTATAAATACCATGAAGCGCCTGACGATTCAGCCGTAAGTTCGATAGAAGAGAAGATATTCTCAACAGGAGAGATTCTGTCCCTGGAAGAATATCTTTCAACAGGAGAGATGTCGGGGAGAATAACGCCGGGCTGCGCGACCGGCTACTATACAGGCATGGCGGGCCTGCCGCGGAGAGCGGTTTTCTCAAACAGCGATATAAAAGAATATATGGCCGAAGATCATGAAGGTTCATCAGCCGGAAGGGTTATGCTCGAATATAACGCCTGGAACGATGTTTACATGATATATGAATGGGGGACCAGCCAGGTGACAGTAACGGTATATTCAGGGACCTATCAGGTTTCCGGCATTGAGGACGCCCTGCTCAGCGATGTCGACGGTTCCGAGATGATAGCCGCGTATGTGTATGACCATCAAGGCGCCTGCATGGATACAGATACTTTTACCAACGGCTGGATACTGAGAAAAGCGGCGATCTACAGCGATTCCGGGACCGTTACGGCAGAAACCAGGATATATGGCTCAGAGGCCAGGCTCATAACGGAAGAAATAAGAATATCGAACGTCTATACCACGGTATCCGGCCTTTATACCACGTATACTTATCACGCGAACGGACAGGTCGCGGATAAGAGGGTATACGATATCGGTACAAGGTTCATGACAGCAGTATACCGGTACAACGAGCAGGGCGAGCTTATTAACGACCCGGCCGCTTCAGCCGCGGCATGGACGGAATACTATCCATCGAGTGATATGCTCATGAGAAGGATCATAAATACGGGCGAGATATTCGAGTACCATGAAGAGGATCATAATATGCAGGGATTCGGCCGCGTCAGCTTATATTACGATCCGGAAACGGATATATATAAGACATACACCTGGCTGGAGAATCAGGTGATAATAGACGTGTATTCCGGGGAATATGCCCCGTCCCAGGGCGACGCGCCCGGGATGAACATAGATGAGACACAGAGGATCGCCGCCCGGACATATTATCACGGACAGGAGAACATGGATCCGGACCCCGACACTAACGGATGGATATTAAAAGACGCGCGTGAGTATCAACCCGGCGGCATGCTTACTGAGAGAAGATGGTCGTATGACGAAAACGGCAGGCTTGAACTCCGCGAAGACCTTACCGCCGGGAAAAAGTATGTGTATGAATATCATCCGGCGATCAAGGGATCGGCGCCGGCAGTCTCTTCACTTGAAGAGAAGTATATCGTTACGGGCGCTGTGAGCGACAGGTATGAATACGCGGTGACAGGCAAGCTCACCCTGCATTATAACGCTGAAGCCGGCACGGCAACAGAGTATCACGGTTCCACCGGCGCGCTCAAACGCGAAGCCCTGGACGGGAAGATCTGTGAATATCTGGAGGGGGAATATGGGAAGGCGGCGCTCATCTCGGATCCGGCGGCTGAGGTCTATGTGACATATGACTGGGATGATAATACAGTCGCAGTCTCGGAATATTCGGGGATATATACTGTGGGAACCGGAGACGTTGTCAGGGCCGGTGTCCTTGATGAGCAGAAGACCCGGTGTTCTGTCTATGAACATAACGGAGAGACGGCAGACCTTGACATCAAGACCAACGGGTGGGTGTTGAGAAAGAGGACGCTGGAGAAAGACGGAGATACGGTAAGTTATCTGTATGACGCGTCCGGCAAACTTCGCGAAAAAGAGAACCTGACACAGGGTATACGCGAGGTTTATGAGTGTTACGACGGCCCGGACGAGGATATGGTGAGGTTCGGGTATGAATATACCGCCGCGGAACCGCCTGTGCTTAACCGTATCCGTGAGTATGATACCACCAGGTTTTTCACTTTTATGGACGATAATACCGGAGCCGGGTATACAAGTACGTCCGGTCAAATGGTGGATATAGACGGCAGGTTGTATGACTGCGCTTATGATCCTGATACAGGAGGAGTCCGGATACAGGAGAAGGGGATAGAACTGAATAAAGGCAGGCTTAATGAATTTCTTGAAGGCCTGGATCCTGCGGCTGAAGGCATAACAACGGTCCCGGAACTTATGTTATACCTGAAAGCAAGCGCCGCGGATAACTGGTATAGCGGAGACGAGATCATCTGGCGCGTTCTGGCCGTGTTCCTGGATGAGGAAGAGGCCGCGGAAACGTTTATCAATAGCCTGACCCTGCTGGCTGAGGGAGAGCTGAAAACGGTTCTTGAGGATCCGGACTGTGAAGCCGGCGGCATAACAACGGCATCGGGTCTTATCCAATACCTGAGAGACGGGTCGGCGGGTAATGAATATACCGAAGACCAGGTTATGTGGCTTCTTCTGACTTTCCTTGTAAGCAGAGAATGCGGCCAGGACGTGGAGAGCTACATAGACGGTCTTACGGCCTGGTCCGAAGGCAGTATTCATACATATCTCGCGGAAGCGCTGGAAAGAGACGTGGACGGCGACGGCCGTATTGATATGTGCGAAGATATAGACGGTGACGGTCATCTGGATGTGGACGAAGACACCGACGGTGACGGTCATCTGGATGTGGACGAAGACACCGACGGGGACGGGCATCTTGACGTGGACGAAGACCTGGACGGGGACGGGCATCTGGATGTGTATGAAGACCGTAACTCGGACGGCGATCTGGATATGCTGGACCTGACAGCCGGCGGGATAACCGTGGTGCCGGGATTTCTTAAAGACAACGCGGCGGCTAACGGGTATACGGAAGATGCCGCCATGTGGCTTATGCTGACTTTTATCGCGGACAAAGAGGATAACGTAAATGATTTTCTTGACGATTTCCAGGAACTGGGGAAAAGGAGATATGAAGTCGCGCGTGACGGCTCGACCGGCGGATATGTCTTTATAGATACCGAAAGCCGTATTTATTACACGAGCGAGCCGGGAAAGTTCGTGAATATCGCGGATGACCTTTATTTCATAGATGTGAACGCGGACGGGACAGTCGGGCTCAGGGAAAGGATAATGGACTTTGACGCGGCGGATTACGGGATCAAGAAGAAGGCCGGCGGAGAGTTTGTTTTTACGGATAAGGATACCGGGAAGGAATACACAAGCGTAGAGAGGGATGGTACTGTCACAGTGTATGTTGAAGGCCGCGTGTTTGACGTGATCGCCGGCGGTTCCGGCGCTGTCACTTTAAGGCTATTGCCGAAAACCGATGTCAATTCCGACGGCCTGGTGAACATGGCCGACCGTGGCACGATCTCCGAAAGCATAACGAGACAGCAGAAAATGGATAGATCCGACATGGATTCTGACGGGGATATAGACTTCGCGGACTTTGAGCTGCTCGGGTTATTGACAGCCATGTACGAGAACCAGGCCGAAGGCCTTGAAGCCACTCTCGAGAATAAAGAGCGCCTGAGAAAGATAACGAATTACGCGTATAACGCGTATCTCCAGAACAAGGTCCTGGAGTTTGACCGGAGGGTGAACCAGGCGGAGTCCAGCTGGATGCTGGACAATTACGGCCCCTTTTCATCGGAAAACAAGGTGAATGACGGCCTGATAGAATGGGAGGATATGCACGATTTTCAGGAAGCGCTTGCCGCGGGCAAGGCCCTGTTTGATTACACGCAGGACGGCGAGATAGATTGGCGTGACAGGAAGTGGCTTGAAGCGCTCGCGCAAATAAAGAGTGTAATGTACGCATACGAGGATGACGCGCATATCGCCGACGCCAAAATATTTCTCGAGCGCGCCATGTCCGCGGCGGATATAAATAATGACGGGAGAGTGGACGCCGAGGACCAGAGCATTATATTGAACAGTTATGACAATTATCTTTCAAGTGACGTCTCCGGAGACGGCGTTGTCAATGCCGTTGACATGGATATGCTCAGGGCTATATACGAGAAGATCTGGCCCGGGGCTTACAACGCCGACAGTCCGGCCGTGACGGCTCCGGAAAGATGGCCGGACGCCGGCTCGCGCAGGGGTGAGTCCGTGATGGCGCGCAGGTCTTTTGCCGCCAGATGTGAACGCCCGGGATTCCTGGCGTCGAATACACCGCCTCTATTACAGCCTCATAGCAGGTATTCTGACAAAGCTGTTTATTCTCACGGTTTTGCCAACCTGCTGGAGGACCTGATCGAGACGTACGATACCAACGATGACGGGCAGGTCGATGACGGCCACGACGTGTATTTTGTCGAACCCTGGTGTGAACCGGAAGCATTCGGCCTGACCGAACCTCCCCCGTATGACCCGAGAGGCGATTTCGACAAAAACGGTGTTATCGATATTGACGATTATATGCTCGTTACCGCGGTTATCCGTGATTACGATCTCAACGATGACGAAGCAGTGAACAGTCTGGACGTTGAGGCCGCGAGGGAGAACCCGATGGTATACACGGTTGATCTGCCTGATACGGATGATTACTATATAGGGCTTTCAGTGAGGCAATTGCCGGAAGATAACGTTCCGGACGGATTCGAGTATCTTGTATGGGTATATGTCGATGACGTGTTCGTGGATTCATTGGCCATTGATCCTTCCGCGGACAGATACGAGGAGGGGTCCATATCCGCCGCACTTACCAGAGGGACACACAAAGTGAAATATGTTTTCAAGAATATATCGGATATGACAGGGATAGAGGTCAGGGATGTCTACGTTAACCGCTCCGGGTTTCAGCTCACGAATTTTGACACGGACCGTGACGGCCTGGTAAGTGAAAGAGACGTTGATATGCTGAAAGAGATCATCGCGCTGTATGACGTAAAACACGGCGATATGAGGGTCGATCCCGATGATGTAAGTTACATAGCCTCCCTGGAAGGGAAGACAGGCCTGGATGACGGGTTCGACGCCCGGGCCGACCTCACAGGCGACGGGATCATAGACGCTGAAGACGTTACGATACTGGAGAAAGTCATCCTGGATAACGATACCAACTCCGACGGTAAGCTGGAGAATAATCCGGTCCCGACCAGTGACGTGGACAGGCTCAAGGACATCGCGAATTTTTATATGGCGTCCAAGGTGTGCCGCACCCAGAACCTGGACATGAACCGCGACTGGGAGATAAATATCAAGGATGCCAGATATTATATGGATGCCCTGAGTGTCCAGGACCTTGCCGGGAACGACGGCATAATAACCGAAGAGGACCGCGTCATGCTTCAGAAGATCATCACGGAACGCAATTATGATATTTTCCGGGATGAACTCGGAAGGGGTGATATTACGGGCGAGCAGACTTTTACCGTTACTGACGGAGTAAATAAAGCGGTGACAAACCGCGACAGCGTATTCCAGTTGGCCGGGACCGATTACGACGCTGTCTTCGATCATGACGAAGGTAATGTGGATATCATAGAAAGGTTCTCATCCAGCGAGTTCACTGAGGGGACCCCGGTCATACTTGACGGGAAGGTATACCTTATTCAGAAGTCAGAAGTCAGAAGTCAGAAGTCAGAAGGAGAAGGAGAAATTTTTGCTGTGACGGATGGGACAAATAGCTATGTCACCGATGAGAACGGAGAGGTCGAGATAGGTGGACGGATATATGTTGTTTCGCGCTCTCCCGCGAGCCGGGCGCCTTTTATTCAACTTAAGGATATCCAGGCCGCGCGAACCGCGGATTACGCCGTGACTGTCGACGGCGTCAGATACACGGTATCCGCCGGAGACAGGCATGGCCGGTTTATTTTTGATGACGGGCTTCAGAAATATCCCGCTAACCCCCTTACCGGCAGGGTCAGGCTTAACGGATTATTGTATGCGGTAGGCGTGTATACTACGGCTGATGTCCTGACACTCGCGAGAGACAGGCTTTTCGGCGCGATTTCTGACGGTATGTGCGTCATAGACGGGAGGGAGTATATATATACCTTTGATGATATTGAGAACGTCCATGTTTTTGAGACCGGGGACGGACACAAGTTCCGGAGCGGCGCTTTTGGAGAACCCGACGCGGACATTGTCATGCTCGAGGGGATCGTATTCGCCATAGAAGGGGATGTTCTGACTGAACTTTTTTCCGCCGCCGGGATAGCTGACGGCGCGGTAAAGGTCGGCGGTGCCGAGCATCGCGTCAGCAGGAACGATGACAATACTTTTAGTTTCTCCGGCCAGTCAGGGCTTATTTTGAGTGATCGTTCCGGTGATGAGGTCGAGATCGCGGGTTACGCGTATTATATCCTGGAGGATCCGGTTACCGGACAGATCTCGCTTGAACCCGTGGAGGAAGAAAGCGTCCCGGTCGCGGAACAGGTAATAGAGGTCGTCAAAGAGTATCAGGGAATAAGGACAAGAGGCGTTCAGTACATGGTAACGGAGAACGCTAAAGGGTTACATGAGTTTTCCAATGCCTCAAAGACGGTTACCGGCTTTTTTGAAGGTGATGACGAATATATCGAACTCCAGGGATGCCGTTACAGTATCGATGAAGACAGCCGGGGTGATATCACGCTTGAATACGCGAAACCGACCCTTGACGGCCAGGTACTGACACAGGCTCCGGACATGATAGCCAGGAGGGTGGCTGACGCGGTAGTGTCGGTAAGAGGCAGGCAATATATGGTGAAAAAGGCAACGACCGGGGCGTATACCACATACACGATCAGCCGCGGGGACTGGAGAGGCGATTATACTACCACGGTGACCATAGACGGCAGGGTCTATCAGATACAGGAAGAGGAAGGCCGGATCAGGCTTGTCATCGCGGCGCCCGGGGTCGATGAGTCGTATTCCATACTCGAAGTGGTCCGGCTGCGGGACGGCACTGAATGTTATGTATCGTATGACGGGTCGTATTCCCAGTCAGTTGATACCACGGGATATACGCGTGTTCCCCTTTCTGACGGAAGCGCGAGGGTGACCTTTGCCGGGGAGAGCATAACAGGCAGGTATACTGCCGTGAGTTTCGCGGATACGGTGATATCACTGGAAGGGCAGGATTTCGATATCGCCGCGGGGCAGGACGGGAAAGTGGATGTCTTTCTGAACGGGCATCTCTTTGCCGCGGACCGCGCGCCGGGGGATACAGTAATATTCGGCGGCCTGGAATATGAACTTGCCGGAGATACGAACCGCGATCTGACCCTTGTTTCTGTTCAAAAAGCGTCCGTTCCCGTCCATGGGCAGTGTGTCCTGTTCGAAGGCAGGCTATACCTGATCACCCGCGACAGCGTTACCGGCGATTTCAGCTTAACGGACGGCACTGATACTTATACGAGTCACAGGCTGAAAGTGAGGCCGCGTTCAGGGGAATCTGCCGACGCGCTGGACGGTGATCCCACGTATTCCGGAGGAGCGCGGACCAATCTTGTCAATATAGAGGGTTATACGTGTTCGATCGAACGGTATCCGGATTCGTCCCTGTATGTCCTGGAACAGATGCATTTTAAAAGCGAGAAAGCCCAGGCTGAAAAAAGCCTGGTGATCAAAGGGCAGGTCTATGAGACCGGCTACGATTTCGGCAAGGATGTCTATACATTTGTCAATTCTTCTACCGGAGAACTTTTTGAAAGCGATGACCTGAGAAAGACCGTGGCCCTGGAAGGTAACGTGCTTTACGATATTTACGTAAACCCCATGACCGGGCAGCTCACTCTCACACGCGTGCATTCAATGGAAGGGATACCCGAGGGCCCCATAGAGATCGATGGGAAGACATACATGATAAGGAGACGCGGCAGCGTGACCTGTAATTTCGTGTATATGCCTGACGGGGAGACGGAGGACGAGTCCGAGATATACCCGAGTTATGTAATGTACGACGAACATCTTCTTTCCATAGGGGACAGGACTTATACAGTCGATGTCATGGATGACGACCTTCTCGGACAGAAAGTATGTCTTACGGAGCGGGAGGACTACATCTCGTCAATTCTTGCCTCCGGAGGGTGTTCCGTAACCATAGACGGCACGGACTACGGGATAGAACAGATGACACCACCTGCCGGTGGGAGTGCCGGTATATACAGGTTTGTATATACTTATCCGGACGGGCTGACGCATAAGGATTATTACAGCGACAGTTACGGCCTGCTCAGAATAGGGGGGGATATTTACCGGCTGAGTGAGCAGGAAGAGGACGGGACAGTCAGGATAAAGGTCACCAGGAGTTTCTCGAGCATACCACGGGAGGGCGCCGTAAGACTTAACGGCGCGATTTATATGGTCAGTTACGATCAAGAGACGGGCAGGTAT
>DAOVKF010000106.1 GCA_030631915.1 Candidatus Omnitrophota bacterium | reverse complement strand
GCCCTGGGTAAAAAGACATTTGAACGGTTCGTCGAACGCGATGTAACCCATATCGTTCAGGACCTTGGCAATGAACCTGGCATACAAAAGGTGCAGTATGGCGTGCTCCACCCCGCCGATATACTGATCGACAGGGAGCCATCTGTTGACATCGTCCGGGTCAAAAGGCCGGTCCCTCGATCCAGGGGAAATATATCTCAGGAAATACCAGCTTGAATCGACGAACGTGTCCATGGTATCTATCTCACGCCTGGCGCGTGCGCCGCAGGAAGGGCAGTCCGTGTCCACGAAATCACCGGCCCTTTTCAAAGGCGATTCCCCGGTGGGACGGAACTCCACCCCTTCAGGCAGTATCACCGGCAACTCTGCTTCGGGCACGGGAACAACACCGCACCTGTCGCAATACACCACCGGGATAGGAGCGCCCCAGTACCTTTGCCTTGATATCAGCCAGTCCCTCAGCCTGAAATGAACGGACCTTCCGCCGATCCCCTCTTTTTCCATGTGAGCGGCTATTTTCTCTTTTGCCTCAGCGCTCGGGATACCGTCAAACCGGCCCGATCCGGTAAGAACGCCTTCATCCTCGAACGCGGCTTCCATGTTTTCCGCTGACAGCGGATCCGTGGGATCGTCTATTACCACCTCAACGGGCAACTTATACTTTTTAGCGAACTCGAAATCGCGCTGATCATGCGCGGGAACGGCCATGACCGCGCCGGTGCCGTATTCCATAAGCACGTAATCGGCTATCCAGAGCGGTATCTTCCTGCCGTTTATCCGGTTGATCACGTACCTGCCCGTGAACATCCCCTTCTTCTCCGCTTCCGCCCGGGCCCTGTCCATCACGGACTCTTTGCGCACTTCCCTGACGAACTCCATGATCCTGTCCCTGCCGGGGTTACCTGCGATCAGCTCCTCGACCATGGGATGCTCGGCCGCCAGGACCATATAGGTACAGCCGTAGATAGTGTCCACGCGCGTCGTGAAGCAGGCCAGCTTTTTATCCGAACCAGCGACCGGAAAATCGATGCTCACGCCTTCGGACCGGCCGATCCAGTTCCTCTGCATTGTCCTGACCTTTTCCGGCCATTCATTGAGCTTTCCCAAGTCGTCCAGAAGCCGCTGCGCGTACTCCGTGATCCGGAAAAACCACTGTTTAAGCTGTTTCTGTTCCACAGCGCTGTCGCACCTTTCGCATGCGCCGTTAATGACCTGCTCATTCGCGAGGACCGTATTGCACGACGGGCACCAGTTGACAAAAGCCTTTTTCCTGTATGCCAGGCCTTTCTCGTACAGCTTGAGAAATATCCATTGCGTCCATCTATAATATTCAGGCTCGCACGAATTCACCTCACGGCTCCAGTCGTACCCCGCTCCCCATGAGTCAAGCTGGCGTTTCATCGTCGATATGTTCTCCATCGTGGATTCTTTCGGGTGTTTCCCGCTCTTGAGAGCGGCGTTCTCGGCCGGCAGACCGAAAGCGTCCCAGCCCATTGGCGTAAGCACGTTGAACCCTTTCATCATCTTGTACCTGGCCACAACATCGCCGATAATATAATTCCTCCCATGTCCCACATGCAATGCCGCTGAAGGGTAAGGGAACATCATGAGGCAGTAATACTTGTCAGAATGGTCTTTTACGTCGACTTTAAAAAGTCCGCTGTCCCGCCACTTCTTCTGCCACTTTTTCTCTATCTCATCGAATTTGTACGCCGCCATTATCCTTTCCCCCGGTTCCGATCGGCGAATATATAGCTCAGGAACTTGTATACCAGCTTCGCGGCCGTGAAATCAGGCGCCCTGTTCGTCCTGTCGGGACAGAGCTCCACGCAGTCAAAACCAACGACATTCTTTCTCTCGGCGACCTTCCGTAAAAGCGCCAATACGCCGTACCAGCTTAACCCGCCCGGCTCCGGCGTCCCTGTTGACGGCATTATGGAAGGGTCGAATACATCGAGGTCTATTGTCACATACACGTTGGGCGAAAGCCTGTCCACTGCCGGATCCACCCAGCCGCTGTTCCCGGCAATATCTTTCGCAAAAAAAACGTTTTCCGGTTCTAACTTATCTTTCTCTTCCAGACATATGCCTCGTATCCCGACATGCACGGCCGGACAAAACTCGGTTACGCGAGCCATCACACAGGCATGGTTGAACCTCGTGCCTTCGTACTCGTCACGGAGATCAGCATGGGCATCCAGCTGCAGCACACACATGTCTTTTACGCTCGAGGAATGCGCCTTTACCGCGCCTATACTGACGGAATGTTCACCGCCGATGGATACAACAAACTTACCGGCATCCAGCAACTCTGAAACACTTTTCTCGACCTCCCGCGCCATGCTTTCCGGAGGAAGGTCCGTGACCAGGGGGGAGCATGTATGAATACCGCGCCTGTAAACTTCCGTATCCGTTTCTATGTCATAAAGCTCCAGGGCCAAAGACGCCTCAAGGAGAGCAAAGGGGCCTTTTTCGGCCCCTTTGATCCAGGTGCTTGTCTTTTCATAAGGGATCGGCAGGATGGCTATGCGGGACGTATCCCGGGCGGTAAATCTTTCCTCCAGGGCTGCAAAATCTCTATTCTGTCCCATTGTCCGATGAGGTCTATGCGGTCTTTAGACCGGGATCACGCGGCCCCGGCCGTCTCAGGCCGTTTATGTCTGACAAAATCCCTGCCTCTCTGCACGATATACTTCTCAAATTTTCCGGATTCAAAGGCGTTTATCAGGTACCGGGCGGCAAAATCCACGTCAAAATCCTTGCAGGAAAAGACGTCCACAAAACAATAGTCTTTCTCCTGGAAGGTATGTATGGAAATATGGCTTTCAGCGATGATCACTGTTCCCGTGATACCTTTATCTTCAGGGACAAGACCGCTGTACGGAAAGACATAAGGCTGGGTGATCCTGGTCATGCCTATCTTCTCCGGCAGATCACTCAAAACGTCAAATACGAAGTTGCAATCCCTGAGCTTGTCCGTGTTGCACTGTGTCAGATCAAGCATTAAATGCGGGCCGAAATTTTCTCTTCTGTTCTCGATCATCTTTCGTCTCCATTTTCAAATGACTCGTCCCCGATAATAGCGGGTTTCAAAAAACAGAGTCAAAAAAACCCGCCACTATCCTTCCTGCCGACGTCAGACCATGGTGGAGCTGAGGGGGCTCGAACCCCTGACCTCATGCATGCCATGCACGCGCTCTTCCAGCTGAGCTACAGCCCCGCACCTTAAATGAAAAAATAATATAACATCGCGATAATGGTATGTCAATCAAAAAGCTGAAGATGGAGGCTGCTGCGCGCAAGAGCCAGGTGGACCTTTTAACTGAAAAGAGCTTGACTATTAGCCATGCGGATAATAAAATCGTGTCTGATCGAAACAAAGGCCGGAGTGGTGAAATTGGCAGACGCGTTGGACTCAAAATCCAATGGGGGAAACTCCGTGTGGGTTCGACTCCCACCTCCGGCACCATTTCTTTACTTAAGGTGTGCCCCTCCTTGAGGCCTGTCCCCTAATTGAAGGTTATCAGCGAGGGGTCGTAGTCAGCGGGTTTTTCAAAGCCGAGAAGGTTAAGGATGGTCGAAGCCACGTTGGAAAGGCCTTTTCTTTCAAGCTTCGCCATCCTGTATTCTCCTTTATACCGCGGGTCGAATATCACGAACGGGACCGGATTGAGCGAGTGCGCTGTTTTCGGTATCCTCTTCCCGTCTTTTATGGTGAACATCTCATCGGAATTACCGTGGTCCGCGGTGACAAGGGCTATGCCGCCCAGGTCCCTGACCGTATCCAGAAGGCGTTGGACGCAAAGGTCCACTGTCTCGACCGCCGTGATTATTGCCGGCGGGACCGCGGTATGACCCACCATGTCGCCGTTGGCGAAATTCAGGCGCCCGAACCTGAACCTGCCGCCCCTTAACAGCTCATCGGCCCTGTCCGCGATCTCCAGGGCTTTCATCTTCGGCGCTTTATCAAACCGTATTTTATCGGAAGGTATCTCATCATATTCCTCAAGGTCCTTACACACATACCCTGACTTGTTGCCGTTCCAGAAATAGGTAACATGCCCGAATTTTTGTGTTTCTGAAACGGCGAACATCGAAATACCGGCGGTACAGAGATACTCGCTGACCGTGCGGTCTATCTCCGAAGGCGAGACCAGATAATTGGACGGGATATGAAGGTCCCCGTCGTATTCCATCATGCCCGCGTAAAGGACATCGGGGCGGCGCTCCCGGTCAAATCCCGTGAAATCCTTCTCGTCAAAGGCCCTGGATATCTCGATGGCCCTGTCGCCCCTGAAATTAAAGAACACGACGGAATCACCATCCATGATCCGCCCCACCGGTCCACTGTTCTCCGCAATGACAAACGGAGCCATATATTGATCCGTTATGTCCGGATCCTCTTTATAATATGTCTCAACGGCCTCTTCCGCCGACGCGAACGTCCGCGCCCTGCCCAGTACATGCGCGTCCCATCCACGCTTCACCACGGTCCAGTCGGCGTTATAACGGTCCATTGTGGTGACCATGCGGCCTCCTCCGGAAGCTATCCGGTAGTCATGCCCTCCCGCGAAATTTATCTTGCGCAGAAGCTCTTCGGTCCGACGTATATAGGTAAGCGCTGATCTTTCAGGGACATCCCGTCCGTCAAGCAGGGCGTGGACCCGGACGCGTTCGATCCCCTCGCCGGCAAGGCGTTCGATCATGGCGAACAGCTGCCTTATATGCGAATGGACATTACCGTCGGACAAAAGGCCGATAAAATGGAATGAACCGCGGTTACGGCCCGCTCTCTTTACGAGTTCGCGCCATGTATCCGACCGGAATATCGCCCCGCTTTCAATGGCCTGATTAACTCTTTTCGCCCCCTGCTCGAACACGCGGCCCGCGCCCAAGGCGTTATGCCCCACCTCGCTGTTGCCCATATCCTCATCTGAAGGGAGCCCGACCGCGGTACCGTGAGCCTGCAGCCCGGTATAAAGCTCTTCTTGGAACAGGCGGTCAAGACACGGGGTCCTGGCGCAATATACACCGTCCGTCTCATCCCGCTTGCCCAGCCCGACACCGTCCATGATCATAAGAAGCAGCGGACCTTTGCGAGGCGTAAAGCCCGCAAGTCTTTTCAATTCTAACGGCATTGCGTTCCTCCCCTTTTTTCGCACCCGCCTATCTCCCCCATTTCACCCTTGACCCTGCAACGCGCTGAGGCTGCTCCGGGGTGTTCCGTACAGAAGCTTGTACGTCACACGTTACTACAATTCCGACGCGGCCGAGCCTGGAAAAATAAAGTTTAAACG
>DAOVKF010000183.1 GCA_030631915.1 Candidatus Omnitrophota bacterium | reverse complement strand
TCTCATATGTATCCCTGTCCTGCTCTCTCAGGATCACCCTTATATCCACCTCTTTACCTTTTTCCTTGAACTGTGACGGTATATACCCCCTCAAAATGATCTGCGCGATCCTGGCGAGGTCCACCACCGAGAAGTTGTATAAGGATGCCTTGTCCTTATCGATGTTCATCCTGACTTCGGGAGACGGTTCGGGCATATCGTTTTCCACCCCGAAAATCCCGTCTATCCCTTTGAGCCGCTGTTCGACCCTTTTTACGACGTCTTCCATTATCGAAAGTTTTTCACCCTTGACCTCTATGGTCACGGGTTTCCCGCCGCCTCCGAACGCGCCGGACACCAGACCCTGCTGCATCAATATCTCTATTTTCGCGGGGCGGTATTTCTCTGACATAAACTCTTTCTGGAACGGCCGGACAACGTCCATTGTCTTCACGTTCCTCTTTTCATTGAGAACCACGATAAGCTGCGCCTGATATGACCCCATCCTTTTGATCACATCCTTGGTGGTCTCTCCCCTTGTCGCCCCCACTACGGAACTTACGGACTTTACGTGAGGATTATCCCGTATCTTCTCCTCTAACATCAGCGCTATCCTGTTCGTCTCCTTGACCCTGGTCCCTGCCGGCATATCGACCTTAACTATGAACTCGCCCTGATCCGTCTTCGGCATAAGCTCCTTTTCAAGGAAGTTAAAAAGGAACAGGCTGGCGATAAATATCCCCAGCACCGCTAAAAGCCCCTTTCTCCTGTTGCTGAGGAATTTCCTGAGAAGCGCCTCATATCCTTTAAGGACCCCGGTCCATACCCTGCCTCCGGTAAAAGCGGCAATACCTTTTGCCACTTCCTTCTCTCCGCCAAGCTTACAGCTCAAAAGAGGGATAAGTGTCAACGCCACCCAGAGTGAGGCTATCAGGGCGAATGTGACAGTAAAGGCGAGTTCCTTGAAAAGCTGCCCCGCTATACCCATAACGAATATCATCGGCAGGAAAACCGCTATTGTCGTTAATGTGGAGGCCACGATCGCGTTGGACACCTCCTCGGCCCCTTCTCCAGCGGCTTTAGCTACAGGGTCCCCCATCTCTCTGTGCCGGAATATGTTCTCGATGACAACAATGGCATTGTCCACGAGCATGCCTACTCCAAGCGCCAGGCCGCCGAGTGACATCATATTTATCGAGAGCCCGCCGAAATACATGAGCGTAAAAACGGCCACGATCGAGATCGGGATGCTTAACGTGACGATCGCTGACGCCTTGAAGTTCCTTAAAAACACGAGCAGCACGATAAAAGCGAGTATCCCTCCCTGCAGGGCCGCGTCACGAACGCCGTTAATGGCGTCCTGGATGAAAGACGACTGATCATATACGGTCTCCAGCTTTACGTCCGGCGGCAGCCTCTTACTGATAGCGCTGAAAGACCTCTTTACGCGGTCGATGACACGGATCGTGTTGGTCTGGGCCTGTTTCTGTATCGAGACAGAGACGTTCTCTTTTCCTCTATATCTTGAAAAACTGCTGCGTTTTTTAAACGTGTCTTTTACCTTCGCGACATCTTTTACCAGCACGAAATTCGGAGCCGGACTGATCTTTCTCTCCTTTAACCTGTCATCAAAAGGCAGGGTTGCTTCCGGTCTATCAGCCGCGCCCTTTATAACGACTTCTCCTATCTCGCTGATGTCCGTGAACTCTCCCAGGGTCCTTATGAGATACTCGTAAAAACTTTCCTTAATGGTCCCGGCGGGATAATTAAGATTCGCGTTCGTTATCGCGTCTGAAATATCCAGAATGGGGATGTTGTATGTGTAAAGCTTGCCCTGATCCACATCCACCACTATCTCTCTTTCCAGTCCACCTTCGACCGAAGCCGAAGCGACCCCATCGATCTTTTCCAGCTCTTCCTTTATCACGTCAACCGCGATCTTCCTAAGCTGTACCGGACTCCTCCTGCCAGTGATACTGATCCGCATGATGGGCATTTCAAAAGGGTTGAACGGGACAACCAGTGGTTCCGAGGCGTCACGGGGCAGGCGCGCTTTTATAAGGTCTATCTTTTCTCTTACCCCTAAAGCTGCAAAGTCCATATTGGTGCCCCAGTTGAACTCTGCAATTACTAAAGAGGTCTCTTCTTTTGAGGTTGAGCTTATTCGGTGCACGCCGCTT
>DAOVKF010000130.1 GCA_030631915.1 Candidatus Omnitrophota bacterium | reverse complement strand
GTTTAACACGCTTTTGGGATGGGGGTCAAAGGTTATCACCACCCTGTCCCGGCCGGGTTCCCGGCGGCTGAGGACCCTGTTCAAAACGCGTTTATGGCCGATATGTATGCCGTCAAATATCCCGATAGCGGCTATAGGGTTTCTGAGACCGCTGATATTCCTGTATCCGTAAAAAACCTTCATTCAATACACCCTTTTTTACGGGTCTTTCGCCAGGGCGGACAGGGCCTCTCTGTCCATTTTAAAAAGACCGGAAAGACTGACCGCCTCTTTAATGCCGAAATCCCCGGACCTTACGCGCCTTAGTTCCGTCAGATGAGCTCCGCATCCCAGCGCCTCACCGATATCCTCGGCCAGCTGACGTATATAAGTACCCTTACCGCACACCACGGTGATAGTGACAAAGGGCAAAGATATATCCTCTACAGTTATCTCCTTTATCAGCACTTTTTTTGGCTGGCGGTCTATCTTCACGCCTTTACGCGCCAGCTTATACAATCTCCTGCCATTGACACGTTTAGCGGAAAACATCGGCGGGACCTGTTCTATCTCTCCCACGAACCTGCTTACCGCGTCCTCGACAGCGTTCCCGGAAACGCGTACTTCCCGTTTTCGGACCATATTCCCATCGCAGTCCCCGCTGTCGGTCTTTTCCCCCAGCTTCATGACAGCCGTGTACTCCTTATCCTGATTTAAAAATCTGCTGGAAAGCCTGGTAGCCTTTCCGAGAAGAAGGACGAGCACGCCGCTCGCGTTAGGATCGAGCGTTCCGGCATGGCCCGCTTTCCTGATGTTGAACCGCCTGCGGACGCAATGCACCACATCGTGGCTGGTCATGCCTTTCTCCTTGTCAACGACCAGTATGCCGTAAGGGTCATCGGGTGTATCCGTTGCCTTCATATCTTTTCCCTGATAAACCGTTTTACCTCATCCAGGACTTTCCGCGTGGCTTCGGCCAGGTCGCAATACATGAGGCATCCGGCGGCGTTTTTATGGCCTCCGCCCCCGAAGCCTGCCGCCACCTCGTTCACATTTATCCTCCCGTTCGACCGGAAACTGACACTGACCTGGCTCCCGTCATTAACGCCTTCCTTAAAAAACACGGCGACCGCGACCCCTTTTATCGAACGGGGGTAATTGATGAACTCATCGGTCGCGATGTTGGTCACCCCATCCTCTTCCTGCATTTTCCGGGTCAAAGTCACATACGCCAGGAGGTCGTTTTCCTCGACCTGAGTTGACGTCAACACCTTCCCCAGCATCTTTATCTGCATCATCGGTTTTTCTTCGAATATCTCCCTATGCATGAGCCCGGGGCTTATGCCTTTATCTATCAGATCGCCGACGACCCGATGGGTCCCTCCTGACGTATTATTATAATTGAACATCCCGGTATCCGTTACAATGGCGGCATACATGGCCCGGGCAGCGTCACTGTCGATCGTTATGCCCAGGTTTTTAAAAACATGATAGGCCATCTCACCGACCGAACTCATCTTTGGTTCCACCCAGCTGACGTCCCCGTACATTTCATTACTCACATGGTGGTCGACATTGATAACGGTTATCCGGTCCTCCAGGTATTTTTGTATCACTCCCACCCTTTCTATGACCGGACAATCGAGCACTACCGCGGCCGCCGGACGGAATCCTTCCGGCATCGCGGAACGGATAAGGTCCGACCCCGCCAGGAACCTCAGATTATCCGGCACGTCATCCTGGCTCAGCATAACGGCGTTCTTCCCGATCTTTTTGAGAATACTGAAAAAGGCCAGCTGGCTCCCCACGGAATCCCCTTCAGGATTCACGTGCGCGGTAATAATAAAGTCGTCCCTTTTTTTCAGCTCTTCTATGACAGCCTGCATCTCGTCATTGTTCATCCTGTCCCCCCTTAAGGCCGGTATTATCGGCCTGGTGTTCTTTTTCTATATTCTCAAAAACCGTATCTATGGAATTTTTGTATTCTTCGGACCTGTCTTTCCTGAAGGACAGGCTCGGGGTATATCTCATGGATACCCTGTGAGCCAGTTCCCCCCGTATGAACTTTGCGTGGCTCTTCAGGGCTGCTCCCGCCGCCGCCTCCCGCTCTTTGTCGCCGAAAAGGACATAAAACACTTTCGCCAGACTGAGATCCCGGGTCATATCTACCCGCGTTATGGTTATATTATTCACGCGCGGATCATCGATCTCTGTCTGCAGTATAACGGATATCTCCCTTCTCAGCAGCTTTCCGATCCTCTCAACCCTGCCGATCATCCCGTCTCCCTGATCACTTCTTTCATGTACTTTATCTCCGACCGTTTTGTGGGAAGCCTGCCGTCAAGCTTTTCATAAAGGACCTGTTTTAATATTTCCCTGTAGGATGGGCCGGGCGGGATCCCTTCCTTCTTGATATCATGCCCTCCCATCCTGAGCTGTATGCCGTTATAGCGCGTGAAAAACCTCGCGATCCGCCGGCGCACGCGCTTCGACCTGGTCTTTGCCATTATGCAAAGCGCGGCCTCGTGTGAAAGCGGCTCCATCAGTTTATATATGACGCTGGGGCGGGGCATGTGAGAGGACGAAAGTCTTGTTCTGACAGACCTCTCCCGTTCTTTGTAAGAACGGACCCTCGCGCATACACTGTTGCTGAAGACGAATTTCCCGAGCGTCTCCTCGGTCTGTTCCGCGCTGAGGTTCTCGATCATCACGAGGAAGTTCATAAGCCACGCGTCCAGCTTCCTTTTCCTGACAGCTATCGAGTTATACCACATGATGCGCTTCGGGATCTCCGCGAACATCCTTTTCGCCGACCTTTTCAAAACAAGTTCGGGATGGATGAAACGCAGTTCGTGCAGCTCCCTCATGCGAAACACCGCCCTCTCGGGATTCCCCTCCTTGAGCATCAGGATAAGCTCGCCCCTTATTCTCTGGTTCTCTGTCCTGCGAAACATCTCCCGCTTTACGGCGTGCTGGATAAGATATTCGGTATGTGTTTCCATTTTGAAGCCGAACCTCTGTTCGAACCTGACCGCTCTGAACACGCGCGTGGGGTCGTCGATAAAACTCCTGTCGTGCAGCGTCCGGATCACACCTCTTTCGAGATCCTTTGTACCCCCGAAAAAATCCGCGAATGATCCGAAATCATCCCCGTTTATCTTGACAGCCATGGCGTTCACCGTGAAATCTCTCCGGTACAGGTCATGCCTCAAGGAGCTGAACTTCACCACGGGCAACGCCGCGGGTTCCCTGTATTTCTCTTTCCTCGCCGTTGCGATGTCTATTTTGAACTTATTGTCCGGATTAAGCGGGGAACCGAGCCATCGGGGCCATTCCTGCACGAGTGTCGCCGTGCCGAACTTCCTGTGGATGACAAGAGAACCTCCGAACCTGTCAGACAGGATCCTGCCGAAGCGCATGGCATCACCCTCAACGACTATATCCAGATCATAATTTTTCACTCCCAGCAGGAGGTCCCGCACAAATCCTCCCACGAGAAAAGCGTTCATTCCCGCGCTATCCGCCTCTCTGCCAATTGAACGTATCATCTGCATCAGCTTTCCGGGGAGTGTTTTCTTCATCTTTTCTGAAACACGGACCATGCCCCCTGTTCCCCTTTTTTTGCGCTTAAACAGCGCGCTGTGGACTTTCCTGAGCACATCGGTCCTTGTGACGATCCCCATCAGTTCACCGTCCCTGACAATGGGGATCCGTCCCTTACCCTTATCCCTCATGATCTTCTGCAACGAATGAAGCGGGGTCTCCGGACCCGCCGTAACAGGATCTATCGCCATGTATCCCTTAACGCGGGAATGCCCCATCCTGTGGATGAGCGCTTTTTTCAGATCCCCTATTGTGACCACACCCACCAGATCGCCGCGCTCGTCCAGGACCGG
>DAOVKF010000034.1 GCA_030631915.1 Candidatus Omnitrophota bacterium | reverse complement strand
GGCCCTGATGCTGTTCATGGCCATGTATCCTCCGTGCATTCCCACTCTTCTGATGATCAAGCTGGAGGCCGGAAGCATAAAATGGGCGCTTTTTGCCGCGGTATATCCCGTTATACTGGGGCTGGGTATTTCCGTGCTCGTTTTTACCGGAGGAAGATTAGCGGGCCTTAGCGGTTTGCAGGCCATGGCCGCTTTTTACGCCCTGGCGCTGGCGGTTACCGTGACAATGGCTTTTGTTAAGGGACGACCAGAAACTGTATTTTGAAGGAGGTGATAAACATGGGGAAAGTATTGTCCGTTCTGGCGATATGCCTGATATCCGGGTTTTTTATGGCACCGGATGTTTTTGGCCATACCCCTTTATGTTCATGCTGGGATAACGGTGACGGGACCGTGACCTGTGAAGGCGGGTTTTCCGACGGATCATCCGGAGCCGGCATAGACATCAGGGTGGTCGATAATAAAAGCGGGACGGTCCTTGTGGGAGGAAACATGGACGAAGACAGCGAGTTCACTTTTAACAGTCCGGATGTGCCCTACAGGGTGCAGTATGACGCGGGCCCCGGGCATCTGGTCGAGATAGACGGGGGAGAGATCGTGGAATAGAAATTTTTTTTGGAACAAAAGTTAAGCATAACTAACTTTTAACAAGGAGGAAGAGATGAGAAAGGCTGTACTGGTTCCGTTGCTGTCGCTGGTCATGGCGCTGGCGTTCAGCGTTCCCGCATCCGCGCATTTTCAGCTGATATACACTGAGGAGAGCGCTCTTGAAAAAGGCGGGGAAGTGAATTTTAAGCTGGTGTTCACGCATCCGTTCGAGGCGGGGCACACCATGGACATGGGGACGCCTCTGGAGTTCGGCGTGGTCCATAAGGAGAAAAAGAAGGACCTGCGCGGCAAATTGACCCCGATCATGTTCGAGAGCCTTACCAATGAAGGTAAAGCTTATGAGGCATCCTACAAATTGAGGGGAATGGGAGACTACATCTTTTATGTCGTCCCCGAGCCTTATTACGAGGGTTCGGAAGACATTTACATCCAGCAGATAACCAAGGTCATTCTGAACGTGGCCGGGGCCCCGACTGACTGGGATTCCGAGATCGGCCTGCCGGTGGAGATCGTTCCCCTGGACAAGCCTTACGGCCTGTGGGCGGGAAACGTATTCAGGGGGATCGTCAAGGCGAACGGAAAACCGGTTCCATATTGCGAGATCGAGGTGGAATATTTGAATCACGATATTGAGGGAAACAGGTTTTCAGAAAAGGAAAAGGTCGAAGCGCCTCAGGACGCTTTTGTAACGCTGACCATCAAGGCGGATAAAGACGGGGAATTCGTCTTCGGCATACCCCGCGCCGGATGGTGGGGATTTGCCGCTCTGGGAGCGGGAGGCGATCTGACTTATGAAGGAAAGGAACTCTCGCAGGACGCCGTTATCTGGGTCCAGGCAAAGGAGATGAAGTAACAGGACCGATCAAAAAATAAGGAGAGTAAAATGAGTTTTAGGAACTTGGTTGTGGCGTTAGTTGTCTCAGGGTTGCTGCTCTTTCCCTGTTCGTCCGGTTTCGCGAAAGACAGGAGTATCGAGGACCGGTTTGCTGAATTAACGGAGGTGGTGGAAAAACAGAATGAAAGGATCATCACATTGGAGAAACGTCTGGCGGAACAGGAGGAGACAGCGGTAAGACAACAGGAGACGATCGACGCGCGAAAGGAAACCATTGAAAGGTTACACGGGGTGGCCCCTGCCTTTCAAGGCCTGAACATCAACGCGGGCGCGACCTTCGTCGGCCAGGGGACGCCCAACGCCAATAATGCGGGCGCGGGAGGCACGGATGTCAGCGATCACGGGAGCGAGGACTCGAGATTTGACGGGTCATATTCTGTTGACCTGGAGATCGAGAAGCAATTCGGTGATTACGGCATGGCGTTCATTCACCTGGAGGCCGGAGACGGCGATACCGTAGAAGGCGATTTGAATGTTTTCAGCAATGTCAATAGAGACGCCGGCGACTCGGCGAATTCGGTTGACGTGACCGAAGCCTGGTACGAGCATTATCTGTTTGACGGCCAGGTCACGCTTACCGGCGGGAAAATAGGCGCCGACGCTTTTATCGATACAAACGAATACGCGAACGATGAATGCGCGCAGTTTCTCGGGCATATGTTCAGGAATTCCGATGTGATAGACTGGCCCGATGACAATAATTTTGGCGCCAGGATGATGCTCGCGCCTGAGATGCTGAGAGCTTTTGAGGTCGAAGCCGTTTATATGGAAGAGGACGCTGACTGGAACAACCTGTTTGACGAACCGTTCATAGGAACGCAGCTCAATTTCATGCCTGCCAGGGCGTTTGATTATGATGAGGATCTGTGGGGAGGCAACTACCGCGTGTATTTCTGGTACAACGGAGCGCCGCACGCCAAAGTGAAGGATGCGAATGACTTTGAGAGAGGCAACTGGGGTTGCGGCGTAAGCTGCGACCAGACGCTCACCGAAGTTTTCGGCGTATTCGGCAGGTTTGGATGGCAGGACCCCGAGGTAAGCAACCTGGAATATCACTGGTCAGTCGGCGGGCAGATGACAGGAGAATACTGGGACAGGGGAGACGATATCGTCGCCATAGCCGTCGGTCAGGCGATCCCGGGCAAGGAATACGGCGATGCCGGCAACCCTCACGACAATGAAACGCATCTCGAAGCCTATTATGCTTACAAGGTGAACGAACATCTTACCCTGTCCCCGGACATGCAGTTTATCTGGAACCCGAACGGTGTGGGGAACAGCGCTGACGGCGACAACGATTGCATATTCGTGTACGGTTTGAGAGGCCAGGTTAATTTTTGATCCGGTGAATTGACCGGGGGACCGGGTCCTCGCATTCCACATTGCATGCAAAAATGTGGAATGCGGAGGCCCCTGACCCCTAAAATTTTTTTCTCCAATAAGTTAGTTTAATCTAATTAAATTAGAGCAAACTAACAAAGGGGACGGAGGCTCACATGGATATACTTTCAAAGGCCGGCGAGGCGGGGATCATAGAGAAGTGCCCCTGCGGTGTTGTTCATATCCACGTATTTTGCGCGGGAGTAACTCTTCATTTAAGCGAGACCGCTTTCATGAATTTCGCTTCCATGGTCAGGAAGGCGTCCTCCCGGCTGGTGGAGGATGGGCTGTCCGGATTGCTGGGCGAGATAGGGAGAAAAGAGGCAGAAGGATGAAAGTGACGCCAGCGGTATCGGAGAAGACGGGAAAAGAAGCGAAGATAGGGATTTCTTCGATGAGTTATCTTATGGTAAGGCTGGCGCCCGTACTGGTAGGGTTAAAACCCTCAAGTCTTTTCGGCTTTTGTAAACGCCGGGAGATCGAGGGGGAAAGCTTTTATGATCAGTGGGCGGAAGACAGGGAAAAGATAGCGGCAGCTTTAGGGGTTTCCTTTAAAGAATTAAAAGACGCTCCCTGCGGCAGGCAGGTCCTGTTTTACCGTCCTGAAAGTTTGCGCAGGGTAATCGCCCGACCGGAAAACAGGATATTTCTCGGGGAATTCGGCTATTCCTCGTGCCGCTCTCCTGAAGAATATCTGAAATTGTTAAAGACCCGGTTTAACGGCCGGTCCTTTCCTCATGAGATCGGGATATTCCTCGGGTATCCTCTGAAGGACGTTAAGGGGTTTATCCACAAGGGGAGCATGCCCCTGATGGCAAGAGGCAGATGGCAGGTGTTCGGAGAAGCTTCGGGGTCGATGCGGCTTATGCGCATGCATGAAAAAGCCGAAAGAATATTTCAGAGCTTTATAAGGAACGGAAGAGATCCGATGGTATTCCTGGAACGCGTAAGTTCGCATTTTAGAAAATTTTCCGGGGACATCGTTGTCGTGTAGAGGTTTCGGATATGAGTAGATGCACGCTGGCCAGATTACTGAAAGGTGAAAGCCGGAGGTTAAATGATTTAGCGGAATCTCTGGAGGACGGGAGCAGTTTATGTCTGCCCGCTGAATACGATGGTTCCGGATGTCTGGAGGACGTTATTTCCAGTTTATGCAGGCTCAGGAAGGAGATGAGCAGAAAAAGTAATGATCGGAATAAAAAAATGCCGGTTTTTGAAGTATTGACCGAATGGATCGGAAAGGGGGAGAAAAGATGAAAAAAACGATTATTGTTTATGGGAGCACGACGGGAAATACGGAGGTTATGTCTCAAAGAGTAGAGGGGGTTTTGAGGGATTCCGGGATGGATGTGACTCTGAAAGAGGTCAGGGCGATCGCCCCCGAAGCGCTGACCGGTTATGATGTTATCATATTTGGATGTTCAACCTGGGGTGACGGTGAATTACAGGATGATTTTATTCCTTTTAAAAAGAAAATAAGAGAGGCCGGGTTTGAAGGCAAAAAGGCGGCGGTTTTCGGCCCCGGAGACAGCATGTATCCTCAGTTTTGCAAGGCGGTAGACATTCTGGAACAAGTCCTGAAGAGCTGCGGAGCGGATATGATCATCGAGTCCCTTAAGATCGATGGAGATGCCATTTTTCAGCTGAACAAGATTGAAAAGTGGGCAGCTGAAGTTGCGGCAAAAATATAGTTCGGTGAAGCTTAAAAGGCCGGGCGATCTCTATTGACACACACAAAAGTCAGTGTTATAATAAAGTAACAAATTGTTAGTATATTAAAAAGTAAAAACTATTATATAATATGTTATATCTAAAAGAACGGACAATTATAAGGATTATAGCGCTGGGTTCCGCTGTATTTCTGCTGGGGCAGAATATAGTGTGGGCTGATCCGGATATTTTTTGTAAAAACACTCTTCAGCCACAGACTTTATTTACCCGGACTGCCCCGGAAAATGCGTTTTTCAGTCTTATAAGCGGTTATCTCGGATCCTGTCTTAACGGAATTGAGGATGATTCTCGTAACCGTAACCTCGCACGGATAAAGTCCCGGGTCAGCACCGCGTTGAAAGAAATACAGGATTCCCGGGATATTCCCGAAGGATTCAGGAGGATCGTTCCGTCTGATGTAAAAGTCTATCAGTATAAAGCCGCGCTGATGATCGATCTCGGACTGTATAAGATCAGATACTTTAACCACAACATTCCGGGGGCGGAGAGCCCTGAAAAAAACGGTTCAGATACTGACTATAGAATACTTCAAACACACCTCGGGCGTTATCTTTCCCGGCAGATACTTATTTGTGAAGGACCAGGGGCATCGCCTTTTGCCCCGGCAGCGCATGATGAAGTCCCGGCTGATCCGGCCGGGAGGAGCGGGATCACCGCTTGTCCCGAGAGAAAACAGCCGCCCGGCTCTTTTAATTATCGGATGCCCGGGGAGACAATGGAGATACTGAAAAGAAAAGCCAGAGAGGCCCTTGATAAAGGCGAAATTACCGGAGAGGCGTATGGGCTGTTGTTAGGAAAAGGACTGGGCTGGATAGATGAACAAGGGGAAATCCGGATACCGCATAACCTTAAGATCTATGTCCTCGCGAAAGAGGCCGAGGATGAGGCCGCGGGAGCTGACGTGACCGGGAGGTATTACCGTTATATGCGGTATGTCAGATTCTATTTAAGCGTGTACTCCGCCATTGAGAAATTCAGAAAGGAACACGACTATGACATTGCGGAACGGGTAATGGACCGGCTCAGGCAGTATCCCCGTTATTTCTGGCTTCTTGAGCTTTACCGGAACCGGTACGGCATGTTCCCGGACGAAAACGGCGAAGAAGACGAGAAAAGACTTATCGCGAGCCTGATCGTGACCTATGTCGCGGGCAGGGCGCTTGGGAAGGAGACCGTTGATATGCTGGACGCGGATGGCGGAGTAGTAAAACTGGACGATTTCTGGCCGCTGGCCTCATACATTATCAGGGACGAATTATGGCCTGTTGAGAACGGGATCACCCGGGCGAAAAACGCCGTTCTCGCGAAGAACGCGGATATGCTGAGCGGTTTTGACGCGGCCAAAGAAAGACAGGAACAGTTCTCTAAGAGAATATTTGATATCTTGAGAATAAAACACGGGATAGTCGGTAGATTGATCGAGGCTATCCGGATCCTCGAACCCGATATCGAACCCCGGTTGTCAGAACCAGAAGCAGGGAAAGAATACTCAACGGCTTTAGAGGAAGATATTACGTGCGTAAAAGAATATATTATATCATCCGGCCGTGTGATAATCGATACGCCTTTTCTCAGGGAAGCTTTTGATGCTTTGAAAGAAAACCTCGATGTCATAAATTCGTTCGACGTGTTCTTAAGGGCTGCCGCGCTTGTTACCGCCTGCGAACAGGATAAAATGATGTATAAAGCGGATCTGAATTTTGAAAGCGCCTTCTTCGCCGGCATGCGCGTTTTGAATAATGCGGGGAAACGGCTGGGTATCCTGATGGCGGCATGCGGGATGAACGACAGGATGCTTGCAAAAGAACTCGGCATCAACTCAAGGACTGTGAATATATGGAGGAACGGCAGACAGCGGATCCCTTATGCTTTTCTGCCCGCGCTCTCAAAAATATTCAGTAACGGACTTAACACCACTGTTTCAGCCTCGGTCATAAAACATGGTAAGCCCCTGCCTGAGCTGATGCGAAAGATGTCAATGTTCGGAGAAAGGCTCTATGAACTGCGCATCCTCGCGGGGCTGAACCAGAAACAGTTAAGCGAAGCGGCACACAGAGATAAGTATTCCATAAATCACTGGGAACGTGAATTTCATCTTCCGAATAACGGGGTGTCTTTTTATAAACTGGCCCGTGCGCTTAACAGGCATATAAAGGAGGGAAAGATAGAAGCTACTTCCCTTATGTTCGGGATAAGCCTGGACGAATTCCTGAGAAGCGGGCAGGTGCGGGAGCCGGGAACAGGTGAGGAAGTGGAAGTAACGCAGGCGATGCGGATCAGGGTATTAAGGATATCCAGCGGTTTAACACAGGGTGAGCTGGCAAAAAAGGCGGGGTGCGATGTCGCTACGGTTATAAGATGGGAGAACGAAAAATTGATCCCCGGCCGATCCGCCCTGTGGGAATTGAGGGGCATTTTCAGAAAGCGCTTAAAAAAAGACATTGAGATACCTTGGATAATTTACGGGAAAAGCCTCGAAGAGCTCTTGCGCGAAAACCGGACTTTTGGGGAAAGGGTCAGGCTGCTCAGATATTCCATGGGGTTGGGGATCACACGGCTCAGAGAGGCCATGGAAAAAGAGGGGTATAAAATTTTCGAGAACACAATAGGCAAATGGGAAAGGGAAGCCGCCTTCCCTAAAAGCTGGGACAGCCTGATGCCGTTTCTGGAAATATATCACGAGAGAACGGGGAGATATCTGGACGGCGCTCTTCTTTTTTACGGGAAAACCCTGGAATCCCTTCTGGACGGGGTCGAAATGTCAGAGGGTTTTAAGATGATAAAGTACTGCAGGGTTTCCGCTGGGTTGACCCTGAAGGAAATATCCGGCAGACTGGGAATAAGCCCGCAGACCTGTAGAAGGTGGGAAACAGGGCGGGACCCGGTCATTGCGGAGCGTGTGATCGAACTGGCCCTGATATTCACCGAAGAGCTGGAGAAGAGAGACACGGTTTTAGGCAGACGCCTGTGGGAAAGTTATTTTAAACCGCTGCTTCTGGTCCCGCAAAATGACGTAAATGGGACCGATGGTCCCCGTAATTTCAACAGGACAAAGAAACCGCGCTCTTCTGGCCGGTTACTGCCAAAAGCTGCGTGGGACGGTAAAGGGATCGTTGAAAACGCCGGTTCGGTTGTGCCCCGGCTTATACAGTCCATGATAGACGCGTCCGAGGATATATCGATAAAGGAGAAAAACGGTAAGATCGTCCTGTTTGTGGACAATGACCTGGCGGAGTTGAACGGGAACGCGGCGGGAAATGAGGTAAAGAAACTTATCCGCATGCTTGCGGCTGTAAAGGGCAATAATGAGGAGCTCAGAAGATTTGTCGGGAATCTCGAGATAGTCAGGGGAAAGGGCCGGGACATACTGAATAAGAAGGGTTCGGTAAAGGCGGAGAACGTTATCGTGGTGACCAGATGCTCAAACAGGAAATATTTCAGCAGCCTGAAAGGCAGGGCGGTAATAGCGGCGATAGATGACAATGATTTTTCGAAGTCCGCTTATCTGCCGCTTTTGGAAGTCACGCTTTTAGCGATAGGCAAATATCTGGGATGGGATGAGAGCCTGCTGCGCAGACATTACAAGAACATTCCCAACGCGGTTTCCATCGATGACCTCGATGAAGAGGACTATACGGGGCTCTTCGATCCCGGCGCGAAAGATATGGTAATAAGGCTTATCCCTGACGCTGCCGAGTTTGATATCCGGGAACTCGTGAACATGATGGAACGCATCCGCGATGTGCTCAGAAAGGCGTAAAGAGACAGGCCTGACACTATTTTACGAACTTTTTCGATACGAGATATACGGGGATTCCGCTCATCATCAGGCAGATCCCGATGAGCGACTGGAAGGGGTAATAGATCATGGTATTTACGACAAGCCCGGCGCAGCCGAGGATAAAGATAAGGGGTGTCACCGGGTAACCCCATACCTTATGCGGCCTTTTTATATGCGGGAACCTGCGGCGCAGTATGAAGACCCCTGCCGCTATCATGCCGAAGAACAGCCATATCAGCACTCCGGTAAAAAACAGCAGTCTGGTAAAAGTGCCCCATAAGATCAGAACTGAACTCCAGAGCGCGTTCATAATGATGGATCTGGCCGGGGAACGGAACCTTTCATGCACTGTCCCCAGGTATCTGAACACAGGATTGTCTCTTCCCATGGCATAGGTTATCCTGCTGGAGGTCATTATCATGCCGTTAATGCATCCCAGAGCGGATATGATGACCAGGGCTTCCACTATTCTGGTCGCCCGCATCCCGAACAGTATCCGCATCATGTCCGAGACTATCAGTTCGGACGCGGCCATTTTTTCAACAGGGACAAGATAGATATAAATAAGGTTCATGCATATATAAAGCAGGGTTATTATCGCGGTGCCTGTTATAAGGGCCAGGGGAAGCACTCTTCCGGCGTCTTTTGTCTCACCTGTCACATAAGTATTGTCATGCCAGCCTCCGTAGGTCCATAGAACGGGTATCATGGCCAGTCCGAAAAGGGGCAAGAGCCCTCTGCCGCCGGTGACGGGCAAAGGATGGAAGTTTGAGACATGGCCTTTTCCGGACAGGAGCCCTGCTATCATGATACCGATCAAGATCGCGACTTTGGCGACGGACGATATATTTTGCAGATGTTTCCCTTTACGAATACCCAGCATGTTTATAAAGGAGATCAAAAAAACAATGGACACGGCAACCGGTTTGACCATGGACCTGTCCAGGGACAGAAAAGACACGCAATACTCAGCGAAGATAAAGGATACGGTAGCTATGGCCCCTGTCCTTATGACAAGAAGGCATGTCCAGCCGTAAAGGAAACTTGTCAGCGGACCGTAACTTTTCCTGAGATAGATGTAATCTCCCCCGGTTTGAGGGAACGAAGAGGACAGTTCAGCGTAACATCCGGCCCCTATCAGGGAAAATACACCGCCCACAAACCACACCAGTATGATCAGTTCAGGAGAGGGCAGGTATGTCGCTATTTCAGCGGGGACCCTGAAAATACCCACACCTATGACAATGCCTATGAGTATGGCCATTGAGTCCCACAGGCCGAGAGCTTTTAACAGTACTGATCTTTCCCGCGAAGGTTTTATTTTATCCTCCGTTATTTAGTATCGAACAGTGTCATCTGGATATCCTCTTTTTTTCCTGTTTTTCCGCGTCCTGCTTTTGACGATTCTATCAATTCCTTTTCGATGCTGTCGAGATAAGGGCTTCTCTTTAAGCAATACTCTCTTCCGAACAGGGATCTCTTTTCCGCGCGCGAAAGGAACAGAAACTCTTTCGCGCGGGTCATGCCCACATAGAAAAGCCGCTTCTCTTCCTCAGGATCGGACTGCCGGGTCTTAAAGAGTGAATAGGGGAGCAGGCCGTTTTCGCAGCCCACGATAAAGGTGCATTTGAATTCAAGCCCTTTCGCGGCATGAAGCGTCATAAGGGCCACGTTTTCCATGCCGGGCCTGTACGTGTCAATTCCGGCGCCCAGTGCCGTGAATTTCAGGAAACCTTCCAGGTCATCCTTGAAATCATCCGCAAGGTCAAGCAGTTTCCGGAAAACTGCTTCATCTTCCGGTTTTTCCCCGGAGGAACGGTTATCAATGATCGCGCTGATCGCGTCTCTGACAGACCCGTCCCCCATGACCGGTCCATGTTTCGGGGAGCCCTCTTCAGGGTTCATCGACGATCTCAGCAGGCCGATGACGGATCTTGCCGGTTCCTGCCTGAAGAACGGAGACTCTCCGACCGTTTGGTAGGGTATGCTATGGTCGTTAAAGGCCTTTTCCAGCACCTTCATCTGTTCTTTCATTCTGCAGAGGACCGCGAAATCAGAAAGGCTTTTGATGTCCGGCTCCTCATTGCCGACGGTTATACCGCTGTCCACGGAAAAGAACCTCAGGCCGCCTATCATCCCTTCTATTGTCCTGGCCACGAATTCCGCCTCGCTTTTATCCGAGCCGGTATGGACGATGTTTATCTTAACGCCTTTCCGCAGGCCTTCCAGCGGGCCGGTTCTTGATGTCCGGCTCCGGATGACGTTGTCCGAGGCCCTGAGGATACGGTCGGAGCAGCGGTAGCTTTTCCTGAACGTGTGGACCGCGGTTCCGGGATAATCGTCAATGAATTTCCCGATGAATTTCACGTCAGCACCGCGGAATCCGTAGATCGCCTGGTTCGGGTCCCCGATCACGCACAGGTTTGAGCCGGCCCCGGGCATCAGCTTCCGGATCAACTGATACTGGGCGAAATTTATGTCCTGGTATTCGTCGACCATGATCCACCGGTATTTTTCCCTGCAGGAAGCCAGTATTTCCGGGTAAAGGTTGAGGAGCTTCACCGGCCAGCATATCAGATCGTCAAGATCAAAGGCGTTCAGCTCCTTTAAGACGCACTCATACCTGTCAAAGATCCCTGCCAGGTCCCTGTCTTCTATCTCGTCCGCTGGTCTCAGGTTCTGCTTGGCAGCGGTTATCGCGTTTGAAATATTCCCAACCCGGTTTTTTACGCAGCCCGCCCTCCGGCAAAGCAGCAGTCTTTTATCCTCTTCATCCATGATGACGAAACGCTTATCCCTTCCTGTTTTTTCATTGAACTCTTTCAGCATGGAAAAGCCCAGGGCGTGGAACGTGGAAACATGCGCTCCGGCGACAGCGTATTCGCCCTTTAACAGGCCTTTCAGCCGCGCCTTTATTTCGTTTGCCGCCTTGTTCGTGAAAGTCACGGCCAGGATGTTCCCCGGACTCGCGGTTCCGGTCCGGATCAGGTTGGCTATCCTGTGTGCCAGTGTCCGCGTTTTGCCTGTTCCCGGTCCCGCGATGATCAGGGCCGGTCCTGATAAGTGCTCCGCCGCTTTCTTCTGCTCCGGGTTAAGCTCTTTAAACGTGGTTGTTGCGGGCCCGGATAGAACCGGCCTGGCAGCTTTATCCGCGTTCAAGCTCTCCCGGGACCGGACCTTTTCCAGGCGCCTGTATTCCTCAAGGTCAAAGTTGAGCATCTTTCTGCCCCGGTGCCGAGAGGGTTTTTCCCTGACCAGGTCCTTGAACAGCGATTCACCGGGAGAGAACGATCTGGCTTCATGTTCGCCGAATACCGTTATCCTGCCGTATTCGCCGTCAAATCCCTCTTGTATGTGGATCTCCCTGTTCCTCATCCGTCTGACAGCCTCTGAAAGTATTTCATTCCCCGCTTTCTTTATTTCATCGACCGGCAGGTCAAGAAGGATATCAAGTTCCGGTCCTGCTTTTCGCAGAAGCGAGTCATACGCGCGGCCGACCTGTTTAGAGGCCGGGCCCACCTCCAGTATCTCTGACAGGATCTCTTTCAGCGGGATGATGGAACGGAACGGGAGCCGGTTTTTTCTCCGGGTCAGGTCCTGCCTGTCCGACAGTTTCACCACGCGGCTCATCACCCCGACGGTCACTTTTTTATTACACACGGGGCAGATCCCGTCATGTCTCAGCGTTTCAACCGGGTCCCAGCATATGCCGCATTTTCTGTGGCCGTCATAATGGTATTTTCCCTCCTGCGGGAACAGGTCTATTGTTCCGAGAAAACGTCCTGGGTCGCCGGTCTTTATCGCGTCCGTGACCGCGTCATACGACAGTTCCGTGTCAAAAAGATTCGCGTTCCGGCCCAGTTTTTCGGGCGAATGAGCGTCAGAATTGGAAACAAGCGTGTATTTATCCAGAAAACTGCACATCCAGTGCATGGGCGGGTCAGTGGAAAGGCCTGTTTCAACGGCGTGGATATGGCGCGACAGATCGCCGAAACATTCCTCGATAGTATCAAACCCGGACTTGTCCCCCAGGACGGAGAACCACGGGGTCCAGATATGCGCGGGAACGAACAGTATCCTGTCGGAAGAGTCAAGCGCCATTTCCAGCAGGTCACGTGAATCCATACCCAGAATAGGTCTTCCGTCCGAGGTTATGTTGCCGCCTATGCCGGCTAGCGCGCGCTGGAGCCTTTCCGCGGTTTCAAGATCAGGGACGAATATGACGTTGTGGACCTTGCGCACTTTCTCCTCTCTTCGGTATATGTTGCTGATCTCCGCAGTTAGAAGAAAACGGACTTCCCTGCGTTCCTCTCCCTTCCGGTTCAAGGCGGGGAGGGGCAAACGGGCTTCTTCCGCGTCGAGGTGGTACTCCCGCTTCAAGCGGAACAGGCCCTCCTCGGCCGGCTCGAGCTTGCCTTTGAGCTCCTCGAGCCAACCGGGATGAGTGAAGTCTCCGGTCCCGATCACGGTAATACCTTTGATCCCGGCCCAGGCTTCGAGATGCTCCGGGGTCAACTGCGGGCTGGTGGAGATCGAGTAGTGAGAATGAATGTGAAGATCAGCGATGAAACGCATGATCCCTATCTTT
>DAOVKF010000189.1 GCA_030631915.1 Candidatus Omnitrophota bacterium | reverse complement strand
TAACTCTCGGTTTTCATGCTGCTGAGCATGACATTATTCCCACCCGCGAGCTGCGACGCGAGAACCATATACTGCCCCTCAGACAATTCCGGCGCCGCGATGAACACGTCACCCATCAATTTATCGGTTTTATCGCCGCCTGCGTCCCTGGCCGGAACGACCCCGAGTTCAATTGACATTACCGCGCCTGCTCCCCACATCTCCATGCCTGTGGAAGGATCGGCTTGTTCAAGCTTGGACAACAACGCTGCATCCATTGTGATCTCTTGTTCTATATTGGCTATCTTTTTGTCGAGCACGGGTATCTGTTTATCGGCTTGTCTACTATACATGCTTTGATCAAGAGATCTGTTCCTACGCTGCTGTTTGAGCGGTAAGGCGGCCTTTTCATTTGCGGTGATCCTATCCTTTATACCTTCAATGAACCCGGTCCTGTTTGCCCCCATAACATTGTGCACCGCTTCGGCAAAGGATGCCGCCACTGCGGAGTCTCCCGCGCTACCCATTATTGCCGCTACCTGGCCGGCATCTGTAAGGTCGACGTGCTCGTTTATGTTCCCGTCTTCAGGTATAAGGCCTTTCCCGACAAGCATGCTGTGAAGATCTTCCGCGCTTGCTTCGCCTTTGTTTATAACGTTAAAGGTAGCCAGGGTCGCCAAGTTGCGTGTTAGCGGCGTTGATACCCGCATATTCCCGTCCACGGCCCGGATCCGGACCAGTGAGTCTGTATCCTTACCGTATACAGAGACCATTGTCCCGGAAGTATGCGCGCCAGGGCCTTTAAGTATGTCAAGGGGACGGGGAAGGTTATAAAGGGTAAGGGTATATTTATCGATATCGCTCACCTTTATCACAGGCACAAGACCCTTGCCGTCATCGGACAGCTGATACCTCACGAACTCTCCCATGCCTTTAAATGTCTCGTATCCTGGAACTTTGAGCAGATCTTTCACTTTATCAGTCTGTACTTTGCCGTCAGCGTCGACAGAGACCACTGAATCGTATTCAACGGCCTGCCCCGCGACCAGGGATCCTGTATCGCGCTCCGCGACCCTTACCATTGATCCCGAAAGGACATCCACTGTCGCGTTCTTGACACTGACTCCGCCGATCATGATCGATGAGTCAACAACGGATATCCGGTCTCCTGCCATGAACACGGCATTACCGGTTTCGTCTATTCTGAGCTGGCTCCCTGCGAGGGCCATGATGTTATTGTCTTTCATGGTAAGTTTAGCGTCAATAGCCGTGGCTGAAGATTTAACACCTTTGAGTTTCTTCCCGGCCGCCGGCGATTTGACCCCTACTGCTCCGCCTTCCCTTACAAAAGCAAGACCGGCAGCCATTTCCATTATACCCATCACATTTGTCACGCCTTTCCCCATATCCAAGGCTATCGTGGCTTCGCCTTTTGCGAACGCAAGTACCGCGCCGGTCCCGGACTGGCTGAAGACAATCGTATCTTTGTTGTGGAACGCGCCGTCACTGCCAAGGCGGAAAACCGTCCCGTCACTCATCCGGTATTTACTGCCGAATAAGTTTACCGCGTTCGCATTGGGAGCGTTAATACCCGCACCCAGCGTAAGATCAATACGTAACGACCCGTCGGCGATTTTAACGACCTGTATTGTACCAAACGGCAGGTTACCGGCAGGAAGGTCCGCGACATTACCTTTAAACTCAGAACCATTCACTTTTACATGCGTTTTTCCGTCCGCGTCAGTATATTGTTCAATAGTTCTGCCGTCGTTCAGTTTAAAGGATGGAACTCTGGTAGTGACTGCTGGTCCATAGGACGCATTAGCCATGTAGTTTATCATGATCTTTAAACCCTCATTCCCAGCCGCGATATACGCGGCTACCGCCTGGGTAAACAGCTCACCTTTGGTCCGATATCCCGCAGACGCTGCCACTGCCTTATCGAGCCCAACGGAACTCTTCTTAACCGCTGTGAACGCCGCTGACATGGATATCATCCCGGCCTGTTTCCCTTCTATATACGCACCTGCCAGCAGTGTGAACACCTCGCCTTTACCCAGATAGCCTGCGGCCGCTGCTACTGCATTATCCAGCCCGGTGAAATTCTTAACCGCTGTG
>DAOVKF010000192.1 GCA_030631915.1 Candidatus Omnitrophota bacterium | reverse complement strand
TGTGATCGTTAATGCCGCCAATATCGGGCTTAAGGGCGGAGGGGGCGTCGACGGCGCGATACACCGGGCGGCAGGTCCTTCGGTGCTTGAGGAATGCAGAGAGATCGGACGGTGCGGAACCGGGGAAGCCGTCATCACGAAAGCGGGAGAGCTTAAGGCAAAAAGGATAATCCACACACCGGGGCCTGTCTGGCGCGGCGGCAACCACGGCGAACCCGGACTTTTGAGAAATTGCTATCGCAACAGTTTCCGGCTGGCACGGAAAAACCATCTTAAGACAATAGCTTTCCCGGCCATAAGCGCCGGTATATACGGATATCCGATAGAAGAGGCGACAGGGATCGCCATTGACGAAGGGTTGAAGGCGCTGGACTTTTTCGAGGAGATCCGGTTTATATGCTTTTCACAACGGGACTATGAGGTATATCAGAGGGTATACGCAGCGGCAGGAGGGTCAAGGGTGTAGGGAGAGTCAGGGGAGTCAAAGAGTCAAGGAGTTTGGAGTTGGGAGTTAGTGTTGCGGAGAAGTAAGGACAGGGGCGTGGCGAATGATCGTTTACCGTGTTCCGTACAGGGAGGATCCACACCGGGCGGAGGGGCCCTGGTAGGAACATGGTAAACGATCGTTACTTCCGGAGGGGCAAAAACGAAATGACGGAACCGAAACGCATATTGATAACACGGACAGACCGGCTGGGAGATGTCGTGCTTTCCACGCCGGTCATAAGGTTCCTGCGCGATAAATACCCGTCCGCGTATATCGCCTTTATGGTCCGGCCTTATACAAAGGATGTGGTGGAACATGATCCGCATCTTGACGAGGTCATTGTCTATGACAAGCTTTATTCTCAGAGGAGTTTCCTGGGCACGTTAAAATTCGCCATGCGCCTCAGGAACAAAAGATTCGACATGGCCATAGCCCTCCATCCCACCAACAGGGTCCATATCATGTTGTTCCTGGCCGCTATTCCCGTCAGGATCGGCTATAACAGGAAGATGGGGGCATTGCTTACAAAACGGGTCGTCCATGATAAACAGAAAGGGCGCAAACATGAGGTAGATAATAATTTTGATCTTCTGGCAAAAGCCGGTTTTGACGTCAGCGAAGCGGAACGCCGGCCTTATATTGTCACACATGACAGGGAGAAGAGCGTTGTCGATGTGGTTATCAGGGACCAGGGCATAGGGGATAAGATCATCGCGGTCCATGCCGGAGCCAGCTGTCCGTCGAAAAGGTGGCCGCCGGAGAGGTTCGCGCAGGTCTGTGACGCCCTGGCATCGGATTTCAGACATGACATTGTCCTTGTAGGGGGATCCGATACCAGGGGATACAGCAGGATGGTCTCTTCGAAAATGAAAAGCAAAGCATTCGATCTTACTGCCATGTTACGGGTCGGGGAACTCGCCGAACTGCTCAGCCGGTGCAGGGTTTTTATCTCAAACGATTCAGGGCCTGTTCATATATCCGTGGCAGTGGGGACACCGGTGGTCTGCGTTTTCGGCAGGAATGATCCGGGGCTTTCACCGGCGAGATGGGGGCCTCTCGGCAAAGAGGACATTGTCTTACATAAAGACGTGGGTTGCGAAAAATGTCTCGCCCATAATTGCCTGAAAGATTTCGCGTGCCTGAAAGCGATAACAGCGGATGAAGTGATAGACGCTGCCGGGAAAATATTGTCAAGATCTTCCTATTAGGAGAAAGCAGCGAAGTTACGGAATCCGGATAAAACACGGTTAAGCCAGGGTTCCTGATCTCAAAAAAAGCAAACGCTCCCGGAAAACTTTTTTCAACCGCCCAAAACGTTCATGCCCCCTCCTATGTTTCCGAACGAAACAAGAGGGGACTATGTGTCCCCGGCGAAACGCGCGGCCCGTCCCAACCCATCTCCCGCGCGGATAAAAAATTAAAGATAAAAAAGCAAGAAATACCCCCTTGCATTTTTGGCAGAGTAGTGTATACTTCAGTTATCGGTCAAGAGTTTTGCAAAGTTTTTAAGAAAACAAAATAATAAGGAGAAACTGATGAACACGGAAAGAACAAAGAACACAG
>DAOVKF010000081.1 GCA_030631915.1 Candidatus Omnitrophota bacterium | reverse complement strand
GCCCCCGGGTCGCGGAGTTCGAGAAGAATTTCGCGGGATACTGTCAGGCCGGACACTGCGCGGGTGTAAACAGCGGCACTGCGGCTTTGTTCCTCGCGCTTAAAGCGGCCGGCATAGGCCCGGGAGACGAGGTCATAACCACAGCCAATACCTTTATAGCCACGTCCGCCTCCATCTCAGCGGCCGGAGCGAAACCCGTTTTTGTCGACATAGACGGGACAACGTTCAATATTGACCCCAGGAAGATAGAAGCGGCCGTCACGCCGAAGACAAAAGCGGTTATCCCCGTGCATCTTTACGGTCAGCCGGCGGATATGGATCCTATTATGGACATAGCGGCAAAACATGGTATTATTATTATCGAGGATGCGTGTCAGGCGCATGGCGCTGAATATAAGGGGAAAAGGGCCGGTAGTTTCGGAAAAGCCGCGTGTTTCAGTTTTTATCCCGGCAAGAACCTCGGGGCGTTCGGCGAGGGCGGCGCTGTAGTGACGGATGACGGACGGATAGACGAAGAGGTGAGGATCCTGAGGGATCATGGTTCCCGCGAGAAATATATGCATATTAGAGAAGGTTTCAACATGCGGCTCGAGGGGATGCAGGGAGCCGCATTGAGATTGAAACTGAAAAAGCTGGACGAGTGGAACGGTCTAAGAAGGGCCTCGGCCGGTATTTACAGGCGCGAGCTTGCTGATACGGGCGGTATCCTGCTTCCCGAAGAGAAGGGGCACGTGAAACACGTTTATCACCTGTTTGTCGTAAGGGTGAAAGAACGGGAGAAGATGCAGGACTGTCTTAAGCAAAAAGGCATTGCAACGGGGTTCCATTATAAGTACCCGCTGCATCTGCAGGAGGCTTATAAGTACCTTGGGCATAAGGAAGGGGACCTTCCGGTCACGGAGAAAGTAATGAAGGAGATCATCTCTCTGCCCATGTATCCGGGTCTGACCGAGGAACAGGTCGTCTATGTCTGTGGCGAGGTCAAGAATTTCCTGAGTGATAAAGCGTAAAGGATGAAGGAGAATGGAAATGCCGATAACGGACTGTAAGATCGGGGACAACGTGCGTGTCCCGCAAAAGGACCTTGTAAACCTGTACGGATGCGAGATCAATGATAACAGCAAGGTCGGCGCGTTCGTGGAGATCCAGAAAAACGCTAAAATAGGCAAAAACGTCAAGGTTTCGTCCCATACTTTCATCTGTGAAGGCGTTACCATAGAGGACGAAGTCTTTATCGGACATAATGTGAACTTTATCAATGACAAATATCCCCGTTCCGCGGTGGAAGGCCGTTTGCAGACCGAAGAGGATTGGGCGGTAGTACCTACTCTGGTAAAGAGGGGTTCGTCCATAGGCACGGGAAGCGTAATCATGTGCGGCATAACGGTCGGGGAGAACGCGGTAATAGGCGCGGGCAGCGTGGTGACGAGGGACGTTCCCGCAGGAGAAGTCTGGCTCGGTTCTCCCGCGCATTTCACGAAAAAGGTAAAGGGCTTGGCCTGAGAGGAGATAAAATGGATATAAACGTTGGTTTGATCGGATGCGGTTACTGGGGAAAGAATCTTATAAGAAATTTCATGGAAACGGAAAACTGCTGGTTAAGCGCCATATGCGACACAAATAAGGGCCTTCTTGAAAAGTTCAATAAACGTTATCCGTCCCTGAGCACGCATACGGATTATAAGGCTATTATAGATTCGAAGGAGATCAACGCCGTCGCAGTGGTCACCCCGGTCCATCAGCATTATCGTCTGGCTAAAGAGGCGTTGCTCGCTGATAAACATGTCCTGGTGGAAAAACCGCTTGCGGCGTCTGTGGCCGAAGCAAAAGAACTGGTCGCTCTCGCTGAAGAAAAAAATAAAGTCCTGATGGTGGATCATACATTTTTATATACCGGAGCCATCAGGAAGATGAAGGGGCTTATCGATGCGGGCGAGATAGGCGATATTCTTTATTATGATTCTGTCAGGGTGAACCTTGGCTTATTCCAGGAGGATATAAATGTCATCTGGGACCTGGCGCCTCACGACCTGAGCATAATGGATTATCTCCTGCGGGAAAGGCCTGTTTCCGTAATGGCGGTAGGATCGGCGCACGTTAAAGAAGGGATAGAGAACATAGGGTATTTGATCCTTAATTTCGACAGCAATCTGATAGCGCACTTTCATTTCAACTGGTTGTCACCCGTTAAGATCAGGCTGACCCTCATATGCGGTTCTGAAAAGATGATCACGTATGATGACCTGGTGCCCGGAGAATCTCTCAAAGTTTACGATAGGAAAGTAGAGGTCATGGACTCTGATGAGGCTCACGATAAGCTCCTTTACGACTACAGGGTAGGGGACATGTGGGCGCCCAAGGTGGAATTGATGGAGGCTCTCAGACTTGTTTGCGGGGAATTTGTCAATTCTATTCTGGAACAAAGAGCGCCGTTGACGGATGGCGAATCCGGGTTGAGGATCGTAAGAATACTGGAAGCGGCACAGAGATCCATCAAAAATAACGGCGTAGAAGTAAAACTCTGACCTGCAATACCATAACCCGTCAGATAGCGGCTCTTATCTCACATTGTCCGGAGGCGGTTGTCCCGTGTCGGAAAGCCTGCGAGCGATCCTCCGCCACATATGGACTACGGCGGCGGCGGCGAAAACAATCAGAAGACTTTCGATGTGGGAGCGGTAGCGGACGCGTGTTATAAAAAGGGTGTAAGTCAGGCATTGCGTGAATATCACGAGAAGAAGAGGAACGGTATATCGCCACTCTCTGCGGGTTACCCATACGCCGCAGACGGCCAGGATCAGCATGGGTAGATACGCTGCCGTCTGGATGGCGCGTTTAAGCGGACTGTCGTCAGGGTTGGGGAGTGTCGGTGTCACATACGGGTGCCAGTATGCCAGAAATTTTCTCCACAGGACCGCATGGAACTTCCGCGGATTTTCAGATATCCATTTTGATGCCTGTTCGCGAAAATACTGGTTGCGGATATTAAGGTCTTTTATCGCGCGTCCGGTGTTCTGTATCTTGAGATGTTGTTTCACCACAGGGTGCTGTTCCAGCTCGGGGTCCCCTTCCTCGAACAACGCATAATAGCCGGTATCGCCGTACACGTAATTGAGCTCGGAATTGCCGAGGAAGAATGCGCCGCCGGACCTCTGCGTGTGGAATGGGAAAACGCGGAATTCGCCGTACCATTGATACCAGGCTGCCGAGAAAAGCAAGAGGACCGCTGTGCATGAAAGCGTCAACAGGGCAGTTTTAAAGATCCGGCCTGGCAGCGGCGACCTCACGGCCAGCAACAGCCAGACGGCAAGAAAAGGCGAAAAGCTGAGAATGGTGGGAACGGTCAAAGCGCTTAAGCCCAGGAGGATGCCGCACGCTGTCCATTTCCACACGGGCCCCGGCTGTTTTAAGATCGAAACAGTAAAAAATATTGTCGTTGCCAGTAGAAGAGAAAAAAGATGCGTCGGGTATTCACATGTCCGCGACAGATAAATGAACAGGGGATACACCGCGGCTATCGAGCATGCCAGGAGGCCTGTCCCGCGCCCGGAGAGAAGTGTCGCCAGGCGGTAAACCACATAACACAGCAGTGTGCCGGCAAGCGCGAGAAAAAGACGGACTGTTATCAGTTGTCTGCCGAACACGGCGTAAACGCCGGCCCATACCACAGGATAGAATGGTTCAGCGGTCAGATGTTTGTCGAAACGGCCGTTGTCAAGCAGCTGCGTTGCGTATCTCAAATAACGGTTGCCGTCGCTCCATCCCATCTCGTCCGGACGCAGCATGAAGACGGCAGTGATACGTAAAAAAGCCGCTATCAAGAGTATGCAGATAAGTGCCCGCAGATATTTCCTTTTGTCCGGTGTGTTTATGGGGGGATATGATAAAGCCGTAATTCTCGACTCTCCTTTTTTTGTTTTTTATCGGCGTTCTAATATGTATTGTAACACAAAGGGTCAACGTGTCAAGATGCGCCGGCTCCATAAAAGGGGAGCACGGCTATGCGCGGGGCAAGAAAAATCAAGTCGTTGCTTGACTCCTTAACTTTCACATGGTAATTGTTATTAATATGGGTTCCACGGGCATGCCCGTGGAACTCCTGTGAAAGCGGATGGAACGTTAAACCGGGGATCGCGTGTAGACTTCCGAACCTGACTCGGGGAGGGCATGAAGGAACAATTCAATCTCGCTATTGACCGCACGGTGAGGCTTTACCTGCTGGTTTCCGCGGCGGTATATATCGAACTGTACTTTCTTCCCGCGTTCATCGCTCCCTGGATCTATGATATCATCCCGAAAGAGACTTTCACAAATGTCATACAGCCGAGCAATGATATCGTTTTCTTTTTTATCCTGCTCCTTTGTCTCGTATTCAGAAAGAAGGGGGCGCTCTCTCTCCGAGAGAGACCAAGCATTTTATATTTGCTCGCGCATATCTTATCAGTGGCGGCATTCGCGGCGTTCCTGTGGTATCTTCTCAACGCCTATCCTTTTCAGCCGCTGGGCGAGGGCAACATCCTGACAAAATTCATCCGGTTATTCAATGAACGGGCCGTATATTTCACGATAAGGTTCAGGATGTCGTATCTTTTGATCTCCATCGTGTGCCACTATACGCTGTTGTCCACCTTTTTCAGGGGCCGGAACCTCTACTGGAAATACCTGTTTTCCGTGATCCCGGCTTTCATCTTCGCCGAATTGCCCGACATGCTTTTTTTCCTGCGGAAATTCCTCGTTTTAAATATAGCAAAAACGGAATTCCTGCTGCTGAAGATATCGGGTTTTCGATCGTTCATCCATTGCGTTCCCGGCAAGGACCCGTATATCGGAACGGATCTGTTTAACGTAAGCGTTGCTCATTATTGTTCCGGATTGAACGGGATAGCATTGTTTCTCATGGCGTTCATGGCAATGCTCATTTTCGCGTGGGAGAGGGCGAATAAAGTAAAGGCTGCTGTCATAGCTGTTTTCGGGACGCTCTTCATGTATCTTGTGAACCTGCTCAGGATCTATACTATCATTTTGATAGGACATTTATCCGGATCACAGCCGGCTGTGGATTGTTTCCACAAATACGGCGGCATGGGCCTGTATATAATCGCGATTATCATGATACAGAGCGTAAGCTATCGGTGGATGGTCAATGATGTTCCGCAGGGGAAGGGTGAAGTACAATGATGCCGGTGAACGAACAGCTCGATATTATAAAGAGAGGCGCGGAAGAGATCATAAGCCTTCCGGAGCTGGAGGAGAAGCTTTCCGAAGGCAGGCCTCTTGTGATCAAGGCAGGATTCGACCCGTCGGCTCCGGATATCCATCTGGGCCATACGGTCCTGCTTCGCAAGATGCGTCATTTCCAGCGGCTTGGGCACGGCGTGGTTTTTCTTATCGGCGATTTTACGGGCCGCATAGGGGATCCGTCAGGCCGGTCAAAAACCCGGGTCCAGCTCACGCCGGAACAAGTGAAGGAGAACGCGAAGACGTATGAAAAGCAGATATTCAAGATACTGGATAAGGACAGGACGGAGATCGCCTTTAACAGCAAGTGGTGCTCCAAACTGGGCACAGAGGGCATCTTTGACCTGTCATGCAGGTACACTGTGGCGCGCATGCTGGAGCGCGACGATTTTCTTAACCGCTACAAAAAGAAGGAACCGATCACCCTGCTGGAGTTCCTTTATCCCTTGATACAGGGATATGATTCGGTGGTCATGAAGGCTGATGTCGAGCTCGGCGGCACGGATCAGAAGTTCAATCTGCTGGTCGGGAGGGACATCCAGAGAAGCTACGGGCTGTCTCCGCAGGTAATAATAACAATGCCGATACTCGAGGGGCTTGACGGCGTTGACAAGATGTCAAAATCACTTAATAATTACGTGGGGATAAATGAGCCTCCGGATGAGATGTTCGGCAAGATCATGTCTGTTTCCGATGAGATGATGTGGCGGTATTACGACCTCCTGACCGACGTTGATCACGGGGCGCTGCGGACTGATGTTGAAAAAGGAAAGCTGCACCCAAAAGACGCGAAAGCCGGGCTTGCCAAAAGCATAGTCGCGGAGTATCATGGACCCGGCTCCGCGGAAAAAGCCAGGATGAACTTTGACGCTGTTTTCGCGAACAAAGAGGTCCCAGACCACATAAAAGAATTTGTTTTCAACAGGGACAGTATCGGCATAATCGACCTTATAGACGAGGTGAAGTTTGCGACCTCCAGGAGTGAGGCAAGAAGGCTCATTGCGCAGAATGCTGTTTCACTGGAAGGGGAGAAAGTGAGCGATGTTAATGCGGAGATCTCGCTGACAGGGGAAGGAAAGATACTCAAGGTGGGTAAGCGCAAATTTGCCAGGATATTCCGCACATAACCCGGTTTTTTATTTATGATAAGAATTCCTGCTGTATTAAAAAGATGTGGACTTTTGTACTGCTTTCATTTGTTCTGCATTCGCCCCATTTTACCTTTCCTTATAGAAAAAGTACTGCCGCTTTATTTAAAGTTTTATCAAAAGACTAAAAAGATATTAGATAAGATCTATTTTATAGATAAAGAGATACGGTATTGGCGGCAGAATAAAGAGGAGTTATTGAGGCAAGGCGAGCGAGGATATAAAATAAAGATAGAAGAGCTTGGACTAGACGATGAAAAACTTGAACTGCGTCTTAGGACCCAACAACAATCGCAAGAAGTAGTAATAGCAGAAATCAATAAAGAAATGCCAGTTACGCATGGAAACAGTTTCATACACACCTCTGAAATCGATTTTATGGTTGAAAATACTAGTCCAATGATGGAATTCCAACCTGCACCAATTACAGATAAAATAGATCATGTTGCACGAAATGTTGCTAGTTTAGTAGAGGACGAATCTACTCTACAATTTGGAGTGGGGAATTTGACAAACATAATTCCAAAGTATCTTTGTGAGAAGAAAGACTGTGGAATTCATT
>DAOVKF010000077.1 GCA_030631915.1 Candidatus Omnitrophota bacterium | reverse complement strand
TTACGCGGATACGACAAAAGCCGTTGAACTGCTCGGATTTGAACCGCGCGTAAGCCTGCGGGAAGGCCTTGTAAAACTCCGTGAGTGGTATCTTGGCCTCGGCAGGCCGCCGGAGGAGTTTTTGAGCGAAGAGGTAGTGCGCGGCTGGGAAAAAACAACAGAGGCCTGAACATAGAAGGAACACAGTATGCCTGAAGAAAACAAAGTTATACCCGTGGCCAGGGTCTTGATGGATGACCGGGAGGTCGAAGCGGCCAGGCGGCCCATTTTATCCGGCTGGGTGACCCAGGGGCCGGAAGTGGCCGCGTTTGAAAAAGAATTCGCCGGGTATGTGGGGGCGCCGTGCGCGTGCGCGGTTTCCAACTGCACCACGGCCCTTCATCTGGCCCTTGTCGGTGTCGGAGTAAAACCGGGAGATGAGGTCATCACGGTAAGCCATTCGTTCGTGGCTACCGCGAACAGCGTGCGGTACTGCGGCGCGGTCCCCGTATTTGTCGATATAGCTCCCGGGACGTTTAATATTAATCCGGCCCTGATCGAAAAAGCGGTCACTGATCGGACCCGCGCTATTCTTTGTGTGCATCAAATGGGCATGCCCTGTGACCTGAAGGCGATACTGGACATCGCGCGACGTCATTCCTTGAAAGTCATCGAAGACGCCGCGTGCGCGATCGGCAGTGAGATCCTGTGGGACGGGGAATGGGAGAAGATCGGCAGGCCGCGCGGTGATGTCGCCTGTTTTTCCTTTCATCCGCGCAAGGTCATCACGACCGGCGACGGAGGCATGATAACGGCGTGCGACCCCGGGTTAGACCGCAAATTCCGTCTTTTACGGCAGCACGGCATGAGTGTGCCTGACCGGCGGCGGCATGAATCGAAAGAAGTAATATTCGAGTCATACGAGATACTGGGATACAATTACCGCATGACCGATATCCAGGCAGCGGTCGGCAGGGAACAGCTTAAACGTCTTCCGGAGATAATTAAAAGCCGCCGGTATCTGGCTGATAGATACGTGAAGTTACTGTCGGATGTCGCGGAGATCGGATTGCCCGTTCAGCCTGAACAGGCAAGGAGCAACTGGCAGAGCGTTTGCGTGCGTCTGCCCGCAGGATGCCGGCAGAGGCATGTGATGCAGGCCATGCTTGATAAAGGCATCTCGACCAGGCGCGGTGTCATGTGCGCTCATTCGGAACCTGCTTATGCTCAGGGGCAATGGTCGCACAGTGAACGATCGATCCCTGCCGGCGGACTGGCTGAAAGCGAATACGCCCAGGCACACAGTATGATCCTGCCGTTATATCCGCAGATGACGGAAGGTGAACAGGACGCTGTCATCGCAGGGCTGAAAAACGCGATCGGTGCCTGATGGCATTGTAACAAAGGAAAAAATATGCGCATACTTTTGTTCAGTAACTGGCTGCCGCCAATAAAATCCGGTTCTTCTTTTTATACCAGCAGCCTGGCAAGGTCACTTCTGGAGAGAGGGCATGAAGTGGTCGTTGTTTCGCTTGACTGGGGCAGGGAATATATCCCGGATGAGGGAGAGCCTTTTACCGTTTACCGTCTCCCTGTCATTCCGATCCCGAAATTGCCGGTATTCTATAATCTCAAACTCATGGGATTTGCCTGCACTCCGGGCAATCACCGCAGGCTCGGGAGTCTTGTCAAAAAACACGGCATACAGATTATCCATCACGTGAACCATATTTTCGACACTACATTTCTAACGGCGAATGTGGCGCGTACGGCGGGCATACCCATTGTAGGGTCCATAACAACGCCGATACAGCACCAGCATCCGGTCATGCAGAAGCTGATGAGTGTCGCGGATCTTCTCACGGTCGGCCAGTTCGGCGTGAAACGCTGGGACGGCATCGTAAGCCTGGACCGCACGGTCCATGACTATGTGGGCAGGATATACGGCCGGAAAACGCAGCAGAGATCGGTCGTCATCCCTTTCGGGGTCAGGGCGGAAAGCATGTCGGATTACACGGACCGGTCTGTGCCCAGGGCTGAACGGCCGCAGATACTCATGGTGGGGCATATCCACCCGTTCCGCAACCCTGTCAATCTGGTTAGAGCGCTGCCGCGTGTGATAAAAGAGATACCGGAGGTGAGGCTTGTGCTCGCGGGCCGGGTGGACATAGACGAACCGGTCAGGGTCGCGCGGGAACTCGGCCTTGGGGAAGACCGCATCAAGTTCCTTGGAGAGACTGCGCACGGGGAAATAGTCCGCCTCATGAAAGAGTCACACGTATACGCGAGCTGGGCAACAGGGCCGTTCCGCAGTCTCGGAACAGCCCCGATGGAGGCCATGTTGTGCGGTATCCCGGTCATAAACGATTTTCCTGAGGATCTTTTTGGCGAGGGCAAGCCGAAAAACGGCGAAAATATCCTTCTGGTCGATTCAAGCGATGTGAGGTCTGTCGCGGATACTATTATAAAATTACTCAAGGACAGGCCTTTTAGAGAAAGGATCGGTTCCGGCGGCCGTTGTTTCGTGCTTGAACACCTGGGCTGGGACAAGATAACAGAGCAGATGGAAAATTTTTATTCAGAAATGATCGCTCGCAGATAGTGTCCGGAAATTATTGTTCGTTGGAGGTAACAGTAAATGAGAGCAGAGCTCCCCGGCTTAAACCCTGAACGCGTGCTGTGCCTTATGAGGGATGCTGTGGAAAGCTGCGGGTTGCGGCTGGATGACATGGTCATAGTGACGGAAGCCGCGACAGGAGCCTATGCCGTGACCCCTGTGCTGGCAGCCATGGCAGGAGCCCGTAAAGTATTCGCGATCAGCCGGTCATCCCGATACGGCACTGCGGAAGAGGCGGCGGATGCCATAGAAGGGTTGGCAGGGCCGGGCGGTGTAAAGGAACGCATAGAATTTGTGACCGGAAGATCCAGGGATCTCGTTTCCCGGGCGGACATAATTACCAACAGCGGTCACGTACGCCCGATCAGCGCGGAAATGATAAGCTGGATGAAACCCACTGCGGTGATCCCGCTTATGTACGAAGCCTGGGAATTCAGGAAAGAAGACGTGGATATGGCGGCATGTAGAGAGCGGGGCATCGCCGTCGCCGGTACCAACGAACGTCATCCCATGATCGACACGTTCTCATTTTTGGGAGGCATGGCCGTTAAATTGCTGATGGACGCGGGCATAGCGGTTTATTCAAGCAGCATATTATTGCTTTGCGACAATCCGTTTGCCTCGTTCATTGAGAGAGGCCTTGTGGCAGCCGGCGCCGATGTTGAAATGTCCGGGTCTATGCCGGAAAGAGGCAAAGACGGGGGATATGACGCCGTATTGTGCGCCTTGCAACCGCGGTCAAAGCCGGTGCTTGCCGGGAAAGAAGCGGAGGAACTCGCGGACCGGTGGCCCGGAGCGGTATTTGTCCAGTTTTTTGGCGATGTGGACAGGCAGGCATTCTTGTCCTCCGGTGTGCCTGTATGGCCGTTGGAGGCGCCGGCACGGGGATGCATGGGGATCCTGCCGTCGGATATAGGCCCGAAACCTGTTATACGCCTGCAAACGGGCGGACTGAAAGTAGGCGAGGAACTGTGCCGCAATCGTTTGGCAGGCGCCTCTGCCGCGGCTTGTGAAGAGCAGATGGCAAATTCAGTGTGGGGACAAAGGCTGGAGGTTTGAACTTGGATATAATAGATGTCCGGAAATACAACACTGACCAGGCTGGCGCGGTGAGGGATTTCCTGCAAGCGTCAAATAACGGCACGCTTTTTCATGAGCTTGATTTCCTCGCGTATCATTCACCTGAGCGTTTTAATGCGCACCACCTGGTTTTCAGCAAAGAAGGGAAGATGATCTCATTTTTGCCGGCGGCCATAGTGAAAGGATCGGATGGCCGCGATTTTTTGAGATCGCCGTATGGCGCGTCAGTGGGAGGGCCGGTCCTGCCTTGCAGGATAAAAACAGCCGCCGTTATAAACATGCTCACCCGTCTTCAGGAATATGTTTCCTCACAGGGCTTGGCGGGGATCGACATGCGCCTGGGCCCCAGTGTTTATATGCGCGAACCGGACGATGTCCTCGATTTCAGCCTATTCGCGACCGGATTCAGGTTATCAAAAACCTGGTTGCTGCATATCATCCCGCTTGAAAGCTCCGGTGATGAGCTTTTTGTGACGCTCTTTTCCAAGACGAAAAGGAACATAGTCAGGTCGGGTTTGAAAAAAGGCCTGCAGCCGAGAGAGGCCGGCGTCGAAGGTCTGGATGTGTTCTATGACATGCTTTCTGAGACACAGGCAAGGCATAATGCGAGCGTCACCCATACCAGGCAGGAACTTAAGGATCTGTTCGAACGCGTGCCTGGCCGGTTGCGTCTGTTCCTGTGCAGTCATGAAGGCATTGAGATAGCCGGGATCCTGGTGCTCATGCTGAACGGGTCTGTTGCTTACACTTTTTATATCTGCGGGAGTTATGAACACAAAAAACTGGACGGCCCGGCAATACTTATTGCCCATATCATCGAATGCATGGCCAGGGAAGGGGTTAGATACCTTGATCTCGGTCCGAGCTCATTTGATGATCTCAGTTTAAATCATGGAGTAGCCTTTTTTAAGGAAGAGATCGGCGGCCGGGGATTCTGCCGTAATGCATGGCAGTGGGCATGCAGCGGTTGATCCCAAAGGTAACAGGAGGTTTGTCAGGACAAAATGGACACAGTCGTTTCTTTTTTACCCGTTGCTCATTGGAAGGGCGAGTTGCCTGTCGAAGCCGTGTCTGATGGTAACAAATTATTGTCGGGATTGTGCGGCTATTTACGGCAACCACATGGAAGGCTGACCGTGACGGGGCGCGCGGGCATTACGGCGATATTGGCCCATCTTGGGCTGAAAAGGGAAGACGAGGTCTGGATATTGACCACGTTCGATCTGCCGAATGTCTCCAGCCATGTCACGAGTACCATCTTCAATGTTTGCAAGCCTTCCCGTGTATTGACGGATCGAACAAGGGCGGTTTTTATTATTCATGAATTTGGCGTGCCTCACCCGGATACTCCTGCCCTGGCCGAATTGGCCAAAGACAGGAGGATACCGCTTATCGAAGATTGCGCGCATACCATAGATTCCCGGGGTGATGGATGGCGGGTGGGCAGTTCGGGAGATTACGTTATAATAAGCTTTCCAAAGATATTCCCGACAAACTATGGAGGGGCCCTGCTGGGTAAAGAGCTGGAATATGTTCCTACAGCTCTGGATCTGTCCAGGATCGAACAGGCAGCCGGCATCGCGTCATATTTTTGGGCTTCGTGGCCTGAACAGGCGGCTTGTCGAAAAAAGATCTATAGAAAGCTGACTGATCGCTTCAAAGATATCGGCTTATCGACGTTGTTCGAGGTCACGGACAATGTCACTCCCTGGTTTTTCCCTGTACGAGTGCGTCACTGGCAGAAGATGATCGAAACGTCAAAACAATATGGAGTGGAATGCGCGTTGTGGCACGGCAGCGATATCGTTGTGTTCCCGTGTCACCAGTTTCTTGAGGATGAGCATATTGAGCGTATAGCTGCCGCTGCGGCAAAAGGACTTGGCGGGTAAAATGACGGCTTTCTTTGGATACTCGGTACCAGGGTCCACCCGGAAGATCAGCTGGAAGATATTACTGGGCATAGCTATCAGTATCACGGCCCTGGCAATAGTCCTTTACAGGATAAATTGGCGTGTATTGGCGGATAGCATCGGCCGGGCCAGCATCTGTTTTCTTTTTTTGGGAGTGCTGTTCTTCCTGTGTGACCTGACAATGCGTTCCTGGCGCTGGCAGATACTGCTTCGTCCACTTGGCCGGTATGGGCTGTTCAAGGACAGCTTCCCTTTTTATATGATCGGGTATATGGCTAACATGACTCTTCTTCTCAGGGCAGGGGAGATCATTCGTCCTTATATGTTCGGAAAAGAATATAACGTTTCGAAAAGCGGTGTTTTCGCCACAGTTGTGGTAGAAAGGCTCGCTGATATGGTTTTCATCGCCGCGATGCTGTTGATCATTGCCGGGGTGATGGACATCCCGCTGAGAGTGAAGCAAAGCGCCGCTATCGCTGGAGGCATAGGTATTCTTTCATTTATTGTCCTGTGGGTACTGGCCCTGGACAGAAGGTCGGGAAACAGGGTCAACGAACTGCTTAAAAGGCTTCCAAAGGGGATATACAAACGTCTGGAAAGGATTATCGCGGCGGCCACCTCTTCGCTGAACAACGTTTTCGGCCTGTTAATGCTGTCACTCTCCTCTGTCGCTGTCTGGACATGCGGGTTTTTCACGATCAGGTCTTATTTGCTGGCTTTCGGGCTGCAGTTGCCGTGGTATAGCCCGATCTTTATCATGGTTGTCGCGAACCTGGGAATGATGGTGCCTTCTTCCCCCGGTTTTGTGGGAGTAGCGCATTTTCTTTACGTCTTTTCCCTGTCGTTCTTTGGTGTAGATAAAAGCACTGCTTTAGCATTCGCTATAGTCGTTCATGCTGTATCGTTTGTGATAATTGTTTTGATCGGCCTGCTTTCTCTGTGGTCTAAGGGGCTGTCGTTTTCCGAAGTCGCGCATAGCCGGCGGATATGAAGGGGCGGACGGGTGTCAGGGCATGGCGGCAACAGCAGGGATTTGATCTTACCCGGGAGGGATCTCATGATGCTGGAAAAGTTGTTTAAACATATTAATGTGGAGACAGGAGACGGGTGTAATGTCAGTCAGTTTTGCAGTCTTGAGAATGTCGTGCTCGGGAACAATGTCTCTATTTCGGACAGTGTTCAGCTCAAGAATGTGGTGGTCGGGGATCATACCAAGATCGGGCGTAATGCTACGCTGTATTCATCCGATCCGGACCGGCCGGTTAGAATAGGAAACCATTGCTGGTTTTCTTATGGAGTATTCGGCGAGGCCACAGGAGGAGAGATACAGATCGCGGACTACGTGGTAATAGCTCATAATACTACAATGCTTACGAGTTCCGGCCCGGGCAAGGGGAGCCCTGTTATGAATGTTATTTATCCGGTGGAATCCGGGCCTGTTTTAATAGGTGCTCATTCCTGGATCGGCGCACATTGTGTTCTTTTGTGCGGTTCTGTTATCGAAGAGGGGACGGTTATCGGCGCCAATTCGATGGTGTCAAGGAAAAGCACAAAGTCTGGCTGGGCAGTATATGGAGGCACACCGGCCAGACTGATAAAGAAGATAGATCAACAGATAGTCGCGGCCGCTAAAGCGAGTGTTATGGAGCAGAGAGAACCGGGATGAGACGCCGGATATTCCCGGTAAGACGTACTTCGGCATATATTGATACGGCATAGAAAGGAAGAAGAAAATGAATGTTCCATTTGTAGATCTGAAGTGGCAGACGGATAGAATAAGGCCGGATTTCAT